>DATNCU010000218.1:0-5511 GCA_035607145.1 Thermoanaerobaculia bacterium | reverse complement strand
CACGCCTCCGCGGCCTTGGCGCGCAGCACCTCGCGAAAGTCGAGCGACTGCAGCTCGGGGAGATCGACCGCCGCGCAGTCGACGGGGCGGCCGAGGATGCGCTCGGCCTCGTGGCGCTTGCCGGGGTTGCCGGTGACGAGGGTGAAGGGCGGCAGAACGTTCAGCGTCGTGCACAGGGCGGGCAAGCCCCGCCCCTACCCCCGAGCGACGGTCATTCCTCCCAGCGAACGCGGTACACGGGGACTTTTTGCACCAGCCCCTTGAGCGAGAACTCGCCCAGCGCCTCGGTCTGGAACTCGCCGTCGGTGGCGGCGAGCTCGGCGAGGGTGGCGCCGCCGATGACGATCTCGCCCGGGCCGGTGGCCGCCTGCTCGAGGCGCGCCGCCACGTTCACCGTGTTGCCGAGCACCGTGTAATCGACGCGCCGGTTGCTGCCCACGTCGCCCACCACCACCGGCCCGCTGTTGAGGGCGATGCGCGACAGCAGCGGCGTGCCGCCGCGCCCGGCTCGCTCGTCGTTCCAATGCTTGATCGAGCGCTGGATCTCGACCGCCGCCCGCACCGCCCGCTGCGCGTGGTCGGGCTGCGGCATCGGCGCGCCGAAGAACGCCATCACGCAGTCGCCGATGAACTTGTCGAGGGTGCCGCCGTGGGCGAAGATCGCCTCCACCGAGTGGGTGAAGAACCCCTCGAGCACCTCGGCGACTTCTTCCGGTGGCAGGTTCTCCGCCATCGGCGTGAAGCCGACGACGTCGGCGAAGAGCACGGTGACGCGCGCCGACTTGAGCCGATGCACCGCCTCCTCGGCCACGTTGCCCTGTGACATCACCAGCTCGATCACCGCCGGGCTGTGGTAGCGCTCGAGGCGGCTGCGGAGCTGTCGCTCGAGCTCGATGCGCTCGGCGTTGCGGATGCGCTCCACCGCCACCGCCGCGTAATTCGCGAGGGCGGTGAAGAGGTCGAGGTCCCCTTCGTTGAAGGTGCCGGCGTGGAAAGGCGAGTCCACCTGCATGACGCCGATGATGTTCTCGCCTGACCACAGCGGCGCGCACATCGCCGAGCGGATGTGGTGGATGCGGATCGACTCGCCGGTGGCGAGGCGCTCGTCCGACTGCGCATCGTAAGTGAGCAGCGCCACGCGTTCCTTGATCACCGCCTCGAGCATGGTGCGCGAGACTGGAAGCTCTACGGGGCGCACTTCCACCTTGTCGCCGATGCGCGACAGCTCGCAGACGAGCTCGCCGGTGCTGTCGTCGCGCAGCAGGATGAAGCCGCGATCGACCGAGAGCGCTTCGAAGCCGACCGACAGCACCGTCTCCAGGACCTCGTAGGCGGAGTTGGCCCGGATCAGCAGCCGCGCGAGGCGCGTCATGATGCCGAAGATGGTGTTGCTGTAGGCCTGGTCGAGGGCCTTGCGCTTGTCCTCGCGGCGGCGCTCGGGGGAGAGGATCTGCTCGAGGCCGTAGTCGGCCGAGAAGTCGGCGAGGCGGCGAACGATGGTGGCCGAGGAGATCCCCGCCGCCACCTGCGAGCCGCCGGGCGGCGCCAGGCCGCCCTGGTCGAGCGCAGTGGTAGGCCCCGCCTCGTGCGTCAGCTCGCCCTCGACGAGGAACTCGAAGATGCCGACCTTCAGCCGGTCAGCGGAGCGCAGCGGCGCCTTCTTGACGGTGACGCCGTTGACCTGCACCCCGTTGGTGCTCTTGAGGTCATACACGAACCAGCCGCCGGCCTCGCGGCGTAGCGCGGCGTGGCGGCGCGACACCGAGAAGTCCGGCAGCACCACGTCGTTGTCGCTGCCGCGGCCGAGGCGGACCTCGTCGCTCTCCAGGGGGAAGAAGCGCTCCCTGCCGTCGATGACGCCGCGGAGCCTGAACATCGTCTCGGTCGATCTTAGCCGGTCTCGCGCCCACTCCCCACGAGCAGCCAGAGCATGATGGCCTTCTGCACGTGAAGGCGATTCTCGGCCTCGTCGAAGATGCGGCTCTGCGGGCCGTCGATCACCTCGGCGGCCACTTCCTCGCCGCGGTGCGCCGGCAGGCAGTGCAGGAACACCGCGTCCGGCCGCGCGTGCGCCATCAACGCGCTGTCGATCGTCCAGCCGGCGAACGCCTGGCGCCGCGCTTCGGCCTCGGCCTCCTGCCCCATCGACGCCCAGACGTCGGTGTAGACGGCGGAGGCGCCGGCGACCGCCTCGCGCGGATCGTGGGTGAGCGTCAGCGTGACTCCGGCCGCTGCGGCGTCGGCGCGGGCGAGCTCGACGTGGCGGGGCTTGCACTCGTAGCCGGCCGGCGTCGCGATCGCCACGTCCATGCCCACCTTGGCGGCGCCGAACATCAGCGAATGCGCCACGTTGTTGCCGTCGCCGACGTAGGCGATCTTGCGGCCGCGCAGGGCGCCGAACACCTCGCGCAACGTGAAGTAGTCCGCCATGCCCTGGCAGGGGTGGAGCTCGTCGGTGAGCCCGTTGATCACCGGCACGCTGCCGAAGCGGGCGAGGTCGACGACGGTCTGGTGCGCGAAGGTGCGGGCCATGATGACGTCGACGTAGCGCGACAGCACCTGCGCGGTGTCGGAGATCGGCTCGCCGCGGCCGAGCTGGATGTCGCGCGAGCTCAAAAACAGCGCGTGGCCGCCGAGCTGGGTCATCCCCACCTCGAAGCTCACCCGCGTGCGCGTGGACGACTTCTCAAAGATCATCGCCAGGCTCTTGCCGGTGAGGGCGGTGGCGAAGCGCTGCGGCTCGCGCTTCAAGTCGGCGGTGAGCGAGAAGATCGATTCCACCTGATCGGCGGTCAGGTCGTGGATGGAGAGGAAGTGCGGCAAGGGAACCTCCTAGAGACTCTCGCGCTCGAGCGGCATGGTCATGCAGCGCGGGCCGCCGCGCGCGCGCGACAGCTCGCGGCCCGAGAAGGTGATGACGGTGCGCCCGCTGCCGAGGTCGGGCGCCTGCAGCGCCTCCTCCTCGGTGAGCACGCGCCAGCCGCGGGCCGCGAGGCCGTCGGTGGTGTGGCGGTTCTTGTGATAGAGGAAGATGACTCCGGGCGCGACGGCGAAGGCATTGGCGCCGTCGGTCCACTGCTCGCGCTGCTGTTCGAGGAAGTCGTCGCCGCCGCACGGCACCATCTCGAGCTCGAGGCCGACCGCCGCCAGCGCGCCGAGCAGCGATGGCTGCAGCGTGAACGTCAGCTCGCCGCTGCCAAGGTCGACGCGGTAGACGCTCGCCGACTCCGGGCCGTCGGGCTCCACCACCGGCGCGTAGCCGATGCAGAGGTGGTGGTCGACGAGCGTGAACACGGTGTCGAGGTGCATGAAGGCGCGGCGCGGCGGCAGCTCGACCGCGATGAGGTGCCGGAACGACGTTTCCTCGCGGCGCAGGTAGTCGGCGAGCGCCTCGAGGCCGCGGCGGTTGGTGCGCTCGCTGATGCCGACGAGCAGCAGCTCCGGCGAGACCACCAGCACGTCACCCCCCTCCAGGCTCGGATACGGGTAGACGGGCCCGTAGTCCGGCGCCTCGTGCGGGGGCGAGTGAACGGCGAAGAGGTCCTCGTAGCCCTGCAGCGCCGGGTGGTGACGGAAGATGCTCGCCGCCAACACCGGCTCGCGCTCGCGCGCCTCGGTCGCCATCGACGACACCACCACACGGTTGCCGACGACGATCTGCGGGTCGCGCTGGAAGAAGTAGTTGGGCACCGGCAGCATGTCGAAGAGGCCGGCGCCGCGCCGCGGCGGCTCGTCGGCTCGTAGGCCGCCGACGAGGGCGGCGGCGAGATCCGCGGGCGCCAGCTCGCGCAGGCGGCCCAGCGCCCGCTCGGAGATGCGGTGGTGGGGCTCGGCGAGCTCGACGAGCAGCTCGCGGCGAGATTCGTCGTCGTGGCCGAGGACGTCGGCAAGGAGCTGCGTGGCATCGAGCGTCTCGACGCCGAGCCGCTCGAGCAAGGTGCGGAACGTGTCGTGCTCGCCGCGCGCCTCCTCGCCGTCGAGGATGTCGTCGAAGAGGAGGTGCTCCATCATCGCGGGCACCATCCAGTCGATCTCGCGCCCGGGGCGGTGCAACAGCACGCGGCGCAGGCGGCCGATCTCCGAGTACACCGAAAGAGGCATGGAGGTGAGCTCCCGATCCTCGGCTGCGGTCGCGGGCGGAGGAGCCGACCGCGGAAGCCGGGTATCTCGAGGTGGTGGGGCCGAGGAAGGCAAGAACCGCTCGAACAGGCCGCCGCCGGCGCGGGATCGTATCATCGCCCCGCGATGGAGCCGACCAATCCGCTGTACGACCGCTACGCGAGCCGCGAGATGGCGGCGGTGTTCTCGCCGCGGCACCGGTACGAGACGTGGCGGCGGCTGTGGGTGGCGTTGGCCGAGTGCCAGGCGGAGCTGGGGCTGCCGATCAGCCGCGAGCAATTGGCGGCCCTGTCGCGCGTCGAAGGCGAGATCGACTTCGCGCGTGTCGCCGAGCTCGAGCGGGCGACGCGGCACGACGTGGTGGCGCACCTGCGGCACTTCGCGGAGCTCGCGGGCGACGCGGGAGGGGTGCTGCATCTCGGTGCCACGAGCGCGTTCTTGACCGACAACGCAGATGTGCTCCTGCAGCGCGAAGGGCTGCAGCTGTTGGAGGGTCGACTGGCGGCCGTGGTCACGGGGCTCGCCGACTTCGCGGAGAAGTGGGCGGAGCTGCCCTGCCTCGCCTACACCCACTTCCAGCCGGCGCAACTCACCACCGTCGGCAAGCGCGCGTGCCTGTGGATCCAGGACTTCCTGATCGACCTCGACGAGGTCGAACGTCGCCGCCGCGACCTGCGCTGCCGCGGCGTCAAGGGCACCACCGGCACGCAGGCGAGCTTCCTTACGCTCTTCGACGGCGACGAGGCGAAGGTGCGCGAGCTCGACCGCCGGCTCGCCGAGCGGCTCGGCTTCGCCGGCAGCTTCCCCGTCACCGGCCAGACCTACTCACGCAAGCAGGACAGCCAGGTGCTCTTCGCGCTCGCCGGCGTCGGCGAGAGCTGCCACAAGTACGGCACCGACTTGCGGCTGCTGCAGGGCGTGGGCGAGCTCGCCGAGCCGTTCGATGAGGCTCAGGTGGGCTCCTCGGCGATGGCCTACAAGCGCAACCCGGTGCGCGCCGAGCGGATGTGCGGCCTGGCGCGGCGGCTGCTCACCGACGCCGCCAACGGGCCGCTCAACACCGCGACGCAATGGCTCGAGCGGAGCCTCGACGACTCGGCGAACCGGCGGCTGGTGATTCCCGACGCGTTCCTGACCGCAGACGCCTGCGCCAACCTCGCCGCCCACATCGCGCAAGGACTGCGCGTGCGCGAGGAGACCGTGGCGCGGCGCGTGCACCAGGAGCTGCCGTTCATGGCCACCGAGAGTTGGCTGATGACAGCATCGTTGCGCGGCGGCGACCGCCAGGAGCTGCACGAGCGGCTGCGCAAGCACTCGCTCGAGGCGCAGGCCGCGGTCGAGCGCGGCGACACCAACCCGCTGGTCGCGAGCGTCGCCGGCGACACGGCCTTC
>DATNCU010000192.1:0-2767 GCA_035607145.1 Thermoanaerobaculia bacterium | reverse complement strand
CTCGCGCAGCGTGACGCCGATCCGCTCGGCATTCTCCATGAACACGCTCTCGGTGATCTCGAGCTCGAAGGCTGCCGGCGGCAGCGCCAGGGCCTCCAGCAAGCGCCCCAACGTGGCGCCCAGCTCGCCGCGGATCAGCTGCTGCATGGAGACGTTGACGGAGAGGAAGATCGGCGGCAGCTCGGCGTCGCGCCAGGCGCGCACCTGCAGGCAGACCTGCTCGAGCAGCCAAAGCCCCACCAGCTCGATCATGCCGGTGTCTTCGAGGATGGGGACGAACTCGGCGGGCGAGACCGCGCCGTGCTCGGGGCTCTGCCAGCGCAAGAGCACCTCCGCGCCGCACAGGCGTTCGCTCTGGAGGTCGATCAAGGGCTGGAAGGCCAGGCCGAGCTCGCCGTGCTCCAGGGCCTGGCGAAGGCTGGTCTCGAGAGCGAGCCGCCGCGACACCTGGGCCACCATCTCGGGCGCGAAGAAGCGGTAGTCGTGGCGTCCGCTGTCCTTGGCGAAGTACATCGCCGAGTCGGCGTACTGGATCAGCGTCGCGCCGTCGCGCGCGTGAGCGGGGTGGAGGCTGATGCCGGCCGAGAGCGTCACGACGACGTCGGAGCCGCCGACGCGCATGGGCGCGGCGAAGGCCGCGAGGAGATCCTTGGCGATCGCGGCCGCCTGCTGCTCGTCGGCCACTCCGGGCAGGATGGCCGTGAACTCGTCCCCGCCCAGGCGAGCGAGACTGGCGGCCGCGGGCAGGGCGGCGCGGAGCCGCTCGGCTGCCGCCACCAGCACCAGGTCGCCGAAGCGATGCCCCAGCGAGTCGTTGATGTTCTTGAAGCGGTCGAGGTCGATGAAGAGCAGGGCGAGCGGGTTGCCTTCACCCTCGCCGATCGCCTTGGCGAGCTCCTCGCCGAAGCGGGTGCGGTTGGGCAACCCGGTCAGCACGTCATAGGTCGCCAGGCGTCGTAGCTCGGCGAGGTGGCTGCGGCGCTGTGCCCGGCGCCGGCGATAGGCGGCCGACAGGAAAACCAGCGCGGCAAGGGCGGTGGCGCCGTAGCCCAGGTAGGCGCCGTTGGTGCGCCAGGGCGGCGGCAAGACGGTGAGCGGCACCGCAAGGCTCGGCGGCAGCCAGTCGCCGCCCGGGCCCATCTGTCGCACCTCGAAGGTGTAGCGGCCCGGGGCCAGCGCCTCGTAGCCCAGCGACAGGCTCGGCGGCATGCTCTGCCAGCGGCTCTCGAGACCTGCCAGCCGGTAGGACAGCCGCCGATAGTCGCCGAAGGCGGCGACCTGGAAGCGGGCGCGTGCCTCGGTGTAGCGCGTCTCGAGCGGCGGCACGGTGGGACCTTGCAGGTTGACGTGGCGCACGCCGCCGAGCTCGTAGCCGCTGAGCAGCAGCGGTTGCGGGCCGGCGACGCGGAGGCGATCGGGCAACAGGCGCAGCAGGCCCGAAGAGGTGCCGAAGTAGACGCTGCCGTCGCTCGCCGCCAGCGCCGCGCGCCAGTTGACGCTGTCGTCGGGAAGCCCGTCAGCCGGCGTCCAGGCGCGGAAGCGGTCGCGACCGCGGTCGAGGCTCGCCACTCCCCGCTTGGTGCCGACCCACAACGTTCCCTGGCGGTCGCTGGTCAGGGCCTGGATCGTTTGGTCCGGCAAGCCGTCCGCAGAGCCGTAGCGGTGAAAACGCAGACCCTCGAGCGCGCTGCCGCTCGTCCAGATGGCGCGGTTGAGGCCGGCTTGCGTTCCCACCCAAAGCGTCCGCGACGGTCCGACGTGAATGGCCGGCACCATGCTGTCCGACAGGCTCCCCTCGTCGTGCTCGTCGTGAACGTAGCGCCGCGTGCGGCCGGTCTCGGGGTCGTAGAAGACGAGCCCCTGCGCGGTGCCGAGCCACAGCCAACCCTCCGGAGACTCGGCCAGCGCCAGCACGCCGCCGGTGAGCAGCCTGCCGGGACTGCCGGCGGGATCGAGCAGCCGCAACGTCTGGTCGCGCTCCACCGTCGCCAGGCCGAGGCTGCAGGCAACCCACAGGCGTCCCCGGCGATCGAGGAGGGCGTCGTTCATGTAGGGGTCGGGCAGGGTCTCGCCACCGCGGGTACGGAGCGGCAAGCGCGAGGTGCGGCCGAGCTCCGGCTGCCAGTGCAGCAGACCGAGGTTGGCGGCGGGCACCCACCAACCGCCGCTGCCGTCGGCGACCAGGGAATGAGCCGTCAGCGCGGGAGCCGGCACCGCCAGAGCGCGATCGAGCTCGCCGCCGCGGTCGGTGAAGCTGCCACTCTGCAGGTCGAGGATGCCCATGCTGCCGCCGCAGAGGGAGACCAGCAACCGGCCCGCGGCGAGCTCCCGCACCGAGCAGAACGCGGCGCTGCGGCCGGCGGCGGACCGGTAGCGCCCCGCTCCCTGCTGGGCCACGCGCAGGCGATTGGCGCCGCCCTGCTGCAGACCCACCCAGAGGTTGCCGCGCCGGTCCAGGGCCAAGGCGAAGACGCGGTCCGAGGAGAGGCTGTACTCGTCGTCGGCATGGTGAAGGAAGGTGGCCGCGCGTCCGGTCGAGGGCGCGAAGCGGAGCAGGCCCGGGCGGTTCAGGCCGCCCACCCACAGATCACCCTCGGCGTCGATGGCCAGCGCGTCGATGCGACCGCTGGTGAGGGTTTCTGGCACGTTGCGGCGATCGAGCTGTCGTGCCGCGAGGTCGAAGCGGAACAGCCCCTCGCTCGTACCCAGCCAGAGCTGCCCGTTCGTCCCGCCAAGCGGGGAGCGCGCCTCCGCGATCACCAGCGGG
>DATNCU010000256.1:0-3911 GCA_035607145.1 Thermoanaerobaculia bacterium | reverse complement strand
TCGGCGCAGCCGATCGCGCCGATCCAGATGGCCGCGGCTCCGGCGCCCGCCCCGGCGGCGCCGATCGCAGTGGCCGCGGCGCTTGCGCCTCCGCCGGCCGCGCGCGCCATCGTTCCGGCAGCGATGCCGGCCGCGGCGACTGCCGCTGTGGTTCCCGCCGCCATGCCGGCCGCCGCACCTACTTCCGGCGTGGTGCCAGCCAGCCTGCCGGTCGCCTCCTCGTCCGCCGTGCTGCAGCCGGCGAGCGGCGGCTGAGCCGCTGTTAGAATCCCCGCCGCGTTGAGCCGCCGAGCGTCCGCGCGCTCGCCAGCGGACGAGCGCACCCCCTCGTGACCATGCGCTTGCCGCGGCACCTCCCCAACCTGCTCTCGCTGTTCCGCATCCTGCTGGTGCCGCTGCTGGTGGTGGTGCTGCTGACGAAGTTCGAGAACAAGGAGTTCGTCGGGCTCGGCGTCTTCCTGCTCGCTTCGCTTACCGATCTGCTCGACGGCTGGGTGGCGCGCCGCTTCCGGCTGGAGACGCGGCTGGGCAAGCTCCTGGATCCGGCGGCGGACAAGATCTTGACCGCGGCGGCGTTCATCTCGCTCGTCGAGCTCAACCCCGGCCTGGTGCCGGCGTGGATGGTGGTGGCCATCATCTCGCGCGAGCTGGCGGTGTCGGCGCTGCGCAGCTTCGCCGCCGCCGAGCGCGTGGTGATCGGCGCCAGCGTCGCCGGCAAGGTGAAGACGGTGGTGCAGGTGATCGCCATCAGCCTGATCATCATCTACAACCAGCTCGGCGAGTTCAGCCACCTCGCCCCGCTCTCGCTGTGGGCGTCGCTGCTGGTGACTGTCTACTCGGGCGTCGAGTACTTCGTGCGCTTCGCGCGGCTGATCCTGGCAAGCGAGCAGCCGGCGGCGACGGCCGACTAGCGCGGAAAAGAAAAAAGCGGGAAGGCCGTGCGGCCCTCCCGCTTCTTCAGTGAGGCGTGGATCCCGGTTACTGAGCGGCCGGGGTCGGGGTGGCCTCGGCGGCCATCGGAGTGGCCTCCGGAGTGACCTCCGGCATCGGCTCCATCGGCGTGGGGGTGGCCTCAGCCATCGGCTCGCCGGTGGCCGCGTTGTCGGTGGTCTCGGCCTTCTTGCAAGCGCCGAGCACCAACAGACCAGGCACCAACATCAGAGCCAACATCCACACGGTGATCTTCTTCATGACGTCAAGTCTCCCTCGGTCCAACGGTTAAAAGATCGCTCGCGTAGAGCCCCATTGCCTACGCGGCCTCTCGACGCCGGCAGCCCCTGCCGTCGCCGAGGGTCGAGCATGTTGCCTTCGCAAGCTCGAATTCGGGGAATCCGGAAGGTCTGATGACCAGTCTGGAAGGTCCAAATGAAGAGGGAAGGCCGTCAGGACCTTCCCGGACGCACATGCGGTCACTGGAGTCTTTCTCTGTGAGTGTTGGCTATCCAGGTTCGATTCCGAGTAGCGCCCTGAGGTTTCGCGCCCCAGATACGCTGGTCCCTCCCGGGCGGGCGGGATCGGAACCGCGACTGGCGGAAGATCCTAGCGGAATCGCCGCCGCTGTCAAGCAGGCCGCCCCTCTGAACGTAGGGGGCTGCCCCAGGGCGGAACGGCGTCCGAGCCGCTGCTACCATGAGCGGCCGCCGACCGGACAGCCGGCGGCCCCGGCGGGGAAAGGCGCGAGGAATCACGATGTTCGACGGCTTGCAAGGAAAGCTCCAAGCGGTCTTCCGCGACCTCCGCGGCGAGGGCCGGATCACCCCGGCGGTGCTGGAGGAGGCCCTCAAGCAGATCCGCATGGCGCTGCTGGAAGCCGACGTCCACTTCCGCGTGGTCAAGGCCTTCGTCGACCGCGTGCGCGAGCGCTCCTCGAGCGAAGAGGTGCTGGCGAGCCTCACCGGCAGCCAGCAGGTGGTGAAGATCGTCCGCGACGAGCTGGTGGCGCTGCTCGGCGACGAGGGGGCCGAGCTGCGGCTCGACGGCCGGCCGGCGGTGGTGCTGCTTTGCGGCCTTCAGGGGTCGGGCAAGACGACCACGGCGGGCAAGCTCGCCAAGCGGCTCAACCAGCGCGGCCGCCATCCGCTGCTGGTGGCGGGCGACCTGCAGCGCGCGGCGGCGGTCGAGCAGCTGGTGCAGGTGGGGCGCGGGGTCGGCGTGCCGGTGGTGACTCCGGAAGCCGGCGAGAAGGTGGAGGCGCTCGCCGAGCGCGCGCTCAAGGTGGCGCGCGACCGCGGCAACGACGTGGTGGTCTTCGACACCGCCGGCCGTCTGCACGTCGACGAGGCGCTGATGGCGGAGGTCAAGCGGCTCGCCGACCGTCTCAAGCCCTCGGAGACGCTGTTCGTCGCCGACGCGATGACCGGCCAGGACGCGGTCAAGAGCGCCGGTGCTTTTGCCGCGGTGCTGCCGCTGACCGGGGCGATCCTCACCAAGCTCGACGGCGACTCGCGCGGTGGCGCGGCGCTGTCGATCCGCACCGTCGCCAAGGTGCCGATCCGCTTTGCCGGCACCGGCGAGAAGTCCGACGACCTCGAGCTCTTCCAGCCCGAGCGCATGGCGTCGCGCATCCTCGGCATGGGCGACGTGCTGTCGCTCATCGAGCGCGCCGAGCGCGAGCTCGACCAGGGGGAGACGGAGCGCTTCGCCGACCGCTTCGCGCGTTCGCAGCTGACCCTCGAAGACCTGCGCGATCAGATGCGGCAGATCCGCAAGCTGGGGTCGATGTCGCAGATCCTCGAGATGCTGCCCAAGGTGGGGCCGCTGCGGGGACTCGATTCCATGAAGGTGGACGACGGCCAGCTCAAGCGGGTGGAGGCGATCGTCGACTCGATGACGCCGCTCGAGCGCCGGCGGCCGCAGGTGCTCGACGGCTCGCGCAAGAAGCGCATCGCCGGCGGCTCCGGCACGCAGGTGCAGGAGATCAACCAGCTGCTCAAGCAGTACCAGCAGATGCAGAAGATGCTCAAGGGCGGGCAGGGGAAGATGCTGCGGCGGATGATGCAGCGCCGTGGGGCGTAGGTTTCTGCTATCATGCGCGTCCGTTTCGTGGCCGGGGTCTGCCTGCCGCATCCGTAGCCCCCACACTTCGAGAGATTTCGAGCTGAGGACCGCCAGATGGTGAAGATTCGTCTCCGTCGCATGGGCTCGACCAACCACCCGTTCTACCGCGTGGTGGTCTCCGACGCCCGCAAGACCCCCACCGGCGCCGCCCTCGACGAGATCGGCTACTACGATCCGCGCAAGCAGCCGGCGGTGGTGTCGATCGACCGCGAGCGCGTGGATCACTGGGTCAAGAACGGCGCCCTGCTGTCGCCGACGGTGTCGAAGCTGCTGCGGGGCCTGCCGCCGGCGGCGGCGAAGCCGGCCGAGCCGGCCGCCGCGCAGCCTTCGGCCTAGCGGAGTCGCCGGGTGGACGACGCCGCCCGCGACCTCGCCCGGGTCGTCCGGCACCTCGTCGAGCAGCCCGACGCCGTGCGCGTGCGCGAACAGACGCGCGGCCGCATGCACGTGCTCGAGCTCGAGGTGGCGGGCGAGGACATGGGGAGCGTCATCGGCCGCGGTGGACGTACCGCACAGGCGCTGCGCGCCCTGCTGCGCAGCCGCGGCGACGAGCTCGGCATCAGCTATGACCTCAAGATTCGTGAGCCCGGGGAGAGCCCAGGCCGGCACGACCGGTAAGGCCGAGGCCGGTAAGACCGCGGTTAAACGGCCGCGCCGCCGGCCGCTGCCGGCTGCGAGCGCCGAGGGCGCGGCCGAGCGGGTGGCGGTGGGCCGGATCGCCGCCGCGCACGGCCTGCGTGGCGAGGTCGCTGTCGCCGTGCTCTCCGACGTGCCCGGGCGCTTCACTGCCGGCGCCTCGCTGCTCCTGAGCTCCCCCGGCGCCTCGCCGCACCCCGTCCTCGTCACCGCCGTCC
>DATNCU010000161.1:0-6431 GCA_035607145.1 Thermoanaerobaculia bacterium | reverse complement strand
GAAGCCGATACGCGAGATCGCCCCCGGCGCCATGCAGCGGCTGATGGACTACCACTGGCCGGGCAACGTGCGCGAGCTGGAGAACGTGGTGGAGCGCGCGGTGGTGCTGTCGACCGGCACCGTGCTCAGCGAGGAGCTGCTGCCGCAGCAGGTGCGGCGGCCGAGCGAGCGGCTGAGCAGCGTCGAGCTGCCCACCAACGGCATCTCCTATCGCGACGCGGTGCGCAGCTACGAGCGGCGGCTCATCCTGCGCGCGCTCGAGGCCTCGGGCGGCGTCCAGAAGCACGCCGCCGAGCTGCTCAAGGTAAAGCCGACGACGCTGCACGAGATGATGAAGCGTCTCAACATCTCGTTGGAGCACGCTACCTAGCGGTGGCCGCAGCCCGCCTCTTTCTCGTCGCTGCCGTTCTGGCGGCAACGGCCGGCGCGCAGGCCGGCGCGGCGGCGGCACCGCCGCTGCTCGCGCCGCTCGCCGACGGCCAGACGCTGCCGCTGCCTGCCGTCGATCCCGCGCTTCCCTCGCCCTCCGCGTTCCTCGGCTACCCGCTGGGCGCGCGCTTCACCCGTTACGCCGAGGTGCTCGCCTACCTGGACGCGCTCGACACCGCCTCGCCGCGCGTCACCTCGTGGCAGTACGGCGAGACCTACGAGCACCGCCCGCTGCGTCTGCTCGCCATCTCCAGCGCCGCCAACATCGCGCGCCTCGAGGCGCTGCGCACCGACCGTGCGCGCCTTGATCACCCCGAGCAGCTTTCGGACGAGGCGCGCGCGCAGCTGCTGCGCGAGATGCCGGCGGTGGTGTGGCTCGCCTACGGCGTCCACGGCAACGAGTCGTCGTCGACCGAGGCGGCGATGGCGGCCGCCTACCTGCTCGCCGCCGGCCGCGGCGAGGGCGCGCCCGACCTCGAGCGCACCGTCGTGCTGCTCGACCCGCTGTGCAACCCCGACGGCCGCGAGCGCTACGTCAACGGCTACCTGCAGCGCCGCGGCGCCGCCGCCAACCCCGACCCCTCGTCGCGCGAGCACGAGGAGCCCTGGCCGGGCGGCCGCGGCAACCACTACTACGTCGACCTCAACCGCGACTGGGCGTGGGCGACGCAGGTCGAGACCCGCGCCCGCCTCGCCGAGGTGACGGCGTGGGAGCCGCAGGTCTACGTCGACCTGCACGAGATGGGCAACGTCGACTCCACCTACTTCTTCCCGCCCACCGCCGAGCCCGTGCACCCCGCCTTCGGCGCCGCCACCCGGCGCTGGCTCGACGCCTTCGGTCACGCCAACGCGGCGGCCTTCGACCGCATGGGCTGGACCTACTTCGTCGGCGAGAGCTACGACTTCTTCTACCCCGGCTACGGCGACACCTACCCGACGCTGCGCGGCGGCATCGGCATGACCTACGAGGTGGCGGGCGGCGGCCGCGCCGGCAGCGTCATCGAGCGCGCCGGCGCCGGCACCTGGGGCCTCGCCGACCGCATCGCGCGCCACCTCACCACCTCGCTGGCGACGGTCGCCACGGCGGCGCCGCAGGCGCGGCAGCTGCTCGCCGACTTCGTAGAGGCGCGCGTCACCCAGGCGCGCGGGCACGGCCGCACCTTCCTCTGGCGCGACGGACCCGAGGCGGCGGAGCTCGCATCGCTGCTGCAGCTGCACGGCGTGAGCGTCGGCCGCCTCGCCCGCGCCGAGGAGCTGCGCGCGAAACCTCTTGCCGGCGGCGAACCGCGCGACGTGCCGCTCCCCGCCGGCACCTGGGCGGTGTCGACAGCGCAGCCGTTGGGCGAGCTCGTACAAGCGCTGCTCGAACGCGAACCGGCGCTGCCGCCCGCCTATCTCGAGCGCCAGCGCGAGCGGGTGACCTCGCACCTCGAGCCCGAGTTCTACGACGTGACCGCGTGGGCGCTGCCGCTCGCCTACAACGTCGAGGCGTGGACGAGCGAGGACCCGCCGGCGAGCCTCACCGCCGGCGCCGAGCCTCCCGCCGGAGGCCTCGACGGCGAAGGCCGCGTCGGCTGGCTGCTGCCGCCGTCGGGCCTCGCGAGCTACACCTTCGCCGCCTCGCTGCTCGCCAAGGACGTCCCCTTCCGCGTCGCCCTCGATCCGCTCACGCTCGGCAACCGTCAGCTACCCGCCGGAACGATCTTTGTGCCGCGCGCAGGCAAGAGCGGCCTCGAGACGACGCTAACGCCGCTCGCCGAAGCCGCGCGCGTGCGGCTGCTGCCGGCCGACAGCTCGCTCACCGGCGGCACGCCGCTGGGATCGAACCAGATCCTGCCGATCAAGAAGCCACGCATCGGCCTCGTCGCCGGCCGCGGCATCAACGGCACCAGCTTCGGCGCCCTCTGGCACCTGCTCGATAGGCAGCTCGGCATCACCCACTCGGCGCTCGACCTCGAACGCCTCGACGCCGTCGACCTCGCCCGCTTCGACGTCCTCGTCCTGCCCGACGGCGACGGCTACGCCGCCGCGCTGGGCGAGAACGGCGCCAAACGCCTCGCCGACTGGGTGGAAGCCGGCGGCGTGGTGGTGAGCGAGTCGGGCGCCATCGACTGGCTGCACGAAAACAAGCTCACCGCCGTGGCACGGCACAAGGAAGAGAGCGAGGAGAGCGACGGCGAAGGCGGCCCCCCCGCCGCCGCGGCCGACGGCGACAAGGTGTGGGACACCGAGCTCATGGTGCCCGGCGCCATCGTCGTCACCGACGCGCGCCGTCACCCGCTCACCGTCGGCATCACCTCGCCGCCGCCCGCGCTGATCTGGGGCGATGCCTTCTACGACCCCACCGGCGACCCGCAGCAGGACCTACTGCGCGCCGGCCCCACCGACCCGCTCATCGCCGGCGTCGCCTGGCCCGAAGCCAAGCAGGTGCTCCCCGGCACGCTCCTCATGTCCGCCGAGTCGCACGGCAAGGGCAAGGTCGTCGTCTTCACCCAAGACCCCGCCTTCCGCCTCTTCTGGCGCGGCACCATGCCGCTGCTGCTCAACGCCGTGCTCTACGGCCCGAGCCTGTAGCCGGTCGCGCCTCGAACGGCGCCTGAGCTCGGAAGCGCCGCAACGGGAATCAGGCGGCCCAACGGCCTCCGTTCCCCACGGCCGACCTTCGCCGGGGCGCCAAGCAGATCACGCCACTTGACATTTCGAGCGCTCCTGAGGAATCTTGGCCGTTCTCAAGCGGAAATCCACGCGACCCCCTCCAAGAGAGGTCTGAGATGCGGGTGGGGCTCTCGGTCGTTACCGCGCTAGCTGCCATTGTCTTGTCCAGGGCCGTAGCCATGGCGGAGCCGCCGCCACCGACGAGCTATGCCTATGACGCCAACGGGAACCTGACGTCCAAGATCGCTTGGAGATGACCTAGTCTCGATCGAGTCAAAGGTCGGCCGAACCTCCTTGGGTCCAAGGGGAGGTCGTGTTAGACAGGAACTCGCACGCGACTGGTGGTCACAACGCCAGGCAGCGGGCCTTCCTGGCAATGCTACGAACGTGAGCCGCGTGCGCTGGGAGTTTAGCAAAAGTGCCGTTACGGAGAAGGTCGGTCCGACGAAGGGACTCCAAGAGAAGCTTGACAAGCTGGGCTTCGAGACCGTCATTAACGACTAGAGAACCATGAGCGCCGAGTCAACCTTGGTCTTCTACGGCATTCGGTTTGAGATTCCCGACGAGGAGCTTGAGAGTCTCGAGACGAACACCCATCCTTCGATCAAGAAGGCGCGAAACGCTGGGTTGCAGTTCTACGCTGGCAACTTCGCCGAGCCGGGCGAGCGGTATTTCCTCTTCGTTGGGGCGAAACTCGGGATACTTGGTGCAGAGCACGCCAGCGAGGTGGTTCTCGGCGACGATGAGTTAGCCGCACTGGTGGACCGGACGAACAGCAGGCTGAAGAGTGCCGCGCTCAAGGGTACTCCTCGCCTGTACCTTCAGTGGATGCCCGACGTCTAACGCGAACTCAGGGGCACGTCCTGAGAGGGGGCAGTTCCGGGCGCGTACAGGTGGTCGTGGACAAGAACACCGCGGTGAAGCCGCAGCTTCTGCACGAGCACTTGGATCCAGAGGTGTGGGGTCATGCCGTCAAGGCTTTGCGGAAGGCAAAGATTGCTGGCTACAAGAATGACGTGGCGCAGGTCGCCCGCACTGCGGACGGATGGATCCGGCGAGCGGCGCAGAAGTACTTGCAGGAGATGGCGGACTAGATTGTGAGTAGCGTCGCGCCGCCGACCTCGCCACTGCCGAGCGCTACGGCAGTTGCCATTGCGCCGGGCCGGCGTTAGCGTGGGTGGCGAATCAAGGAGGAAATCAAATGAGGAACCGATCGATCGCCGTGCTGGCCGTCGCGACCATCGCCGTCGTCGCGCCCTGTTGCGTTTGGGCCGAAGAGGCGGCGCCGCAGCCGCCCGCGGAGATGGCGAACCTCGCAGTGTTCTCCGGCAGTTGGTCTTGTACAGGCACCACCTCGCCGAGCCCGCTGGGTCCGGCCGGCAAGATCACGAGCAAGGTCGAAGGCAACGACGAGCTCGGCGGCTTCTGGCGGAGCGGCAGCGTGACGATGACCGGCGAGGGGATGCCGGGCGCCATGAAGGGCGTCTTTCGCATGACCTACGACCCTGGCGCCAAGCAGTACGTGCTGCTGTGGGCGGACAGCATGGGCGCTTGGTCGCAGGCGACCTCCCCGGGATGGGAGGGCGACAAGATCGTCTTCACCGGCGAGGGCACCATGGGCGGGCAGAAGATGATGACGCGGGACAGCTTCGCCAAAGGCTCCGACGGCGCGCTGCGTCACGACTGGGAGGCTCAGTTCGACGGGAAGTGGACCCCACTCGGCACCGAGACTTGCAGGAAGGGCGCCTAGCGGCGGCGTTCATTCTCTTCCCTCCGCCAGCGTGGGGGGGAGCCCGAACGACGCGAACACGCCGCCTTCGAAGGCGACGATCTCGGCGATGAGGCCGTCCTCGATGCGCAGCACGTCGATCGCCAGCGCGCGGTACTGGGTGTCGCCGGCCTGCAGGACGTAGCACGCCACCGCCGGCTGCAGATTGGCGCGCGTCGTCACGCAGCGCATCCGCCCGAAGCTCTCGGTTCCGAACCCGCCCTCGGCCCAGCAGCGCATGATCGCGTCGCGCCCCAGCCAGATCCCCGGGTACGGCGGCATGCGGAAGGTGGCGTCCTCGCGGATCAGCGACTCGAAGGCGCCGAGGTCGCCGCGCTCGCCCGCCGCGACGAAGCGCTCGACCAGCTCGCGCTCGGCGGCGCTGGCGTCGACCTCCGGCGGCCACTCCGGCCGGCGGGCGGGGAAACGCTCCCGCAGCGTCGCGCGCGCCCGCTGCAGCGCACTGTTCGCCGCCGCCACCGAGATTCCGAGCAGCTCCGCGCTCTCTTTCGCCGACCACCCCAAGAGGTCGCGCAGGATGAGCGCCGCGCGCTGCTGCGGCGTCAGCAGCTGGATGACGGTGAGGAACGACAGCTCGATGGTCTCGCGAGTGAGGAGCACGGCTTCGGGCTCGCTGCGCCGCGGTGCCGCCGGCTCGAGCAGCGCGTCGGGCAGCGGCTCGAGCCAGCTCACCTCCTCGAGCTCTCCGCCGTCGCGGCGCAGCGTCCCGGCGTCGGCCTTGGCGGCGAGCGCCTGGCGCCGGCCGTCGCGGCCGATGGCGTCGAGACAGACGTTGGTCGCGACGCGGTACAGCCAGGGCCGTAGCGACACCCCCTGCTCGGCGCCGCCGCGGTAGCGCCAGGCGCGCAGCAGCGTCTCCTGCACCGCGTCCTCGGCGTCGTGCAGCGAGCCGAGCATGCGGTAGCAGTGCACCAGCAGCTCGCGCCGGTGGCGCTGCGCCAGCGCGGTGAAGGCTTTCTCGTCGTCCGGCGCCGGCTGGGGGGAATGGCCGGGGTAAGGTCGTTCGGGCTCATCGTCTCGGCGTTGGGCATCGTAGTCCCTCGGTGCGGCGGCCGCGGTTCGGTCCGCGGTCCCATGCCCGTGATACCGGACGAGGGCGCGGGACTCATCGGTGGAGCGTCCCAGAGCCTTGGTTGGCCACCGTCCTCTACGGCCCCGAGCTTGTAGCTTCGCGGTCTCGGGGTGGCAGTGACCACCCGGCCGGCAGGTGCGGGCGTGGCCGGAGGGCGCCGCCCAGGGGCACGGCTCGCTTCCGAGACCTTCGGGCGCAAGCGCTCGCCTCGCCCGGAAGGCGCGCAGGGCACCCGCTGTCACGCAGCGACCGATCCAGCGCCTTCCGGGAGGCCCCTGGGCGACGCCCTCCGGCCCCGCTGGCACCTGCCTAAATAGTGGTCCTCGAGCGACCTGTCGGCCAGCTCACGCGTTGCCGTGGTGACTGCGCTCACCTGCCTCGCGCTCATTCTTCGCTGTGAGCGTGATTCTGTCGTGCCGCTCGGCTGCCGGCTGCGCTCCGTCGTCTTGCCGCCGCAACTCGCGGCCCACTGACGTCGCCGGAAGG
>DATNCU010000149.1:0-5350 GCA_035607145.1 Thermoanaerobaculia bacterium | reverse complement strand
AATCGCGTGAGACGATCGCGGCGGCGCAGGAGCTGGCGGCGCTGGTCGACGCGAGCGTCGACGCCGTGGTGCTCGGCGCGTCGATCGCGCCGCTGGCGGAGAGGCTCGCCGGCGAGGCGGCGGTGGAACGCGTGCTGGTCGCCGACCACGCGAAGCTCGGCACCTACACGCCGGGCGCGTACGTGGCCGCGCTGGCGCCGGCGATCCGCGAGCAGGCGCCGGCCTACGTGCTCTTCCCGCACACCTACCAGTCCGTGGAGTACTTCCCGCGGCTCGCGCAGCAGGTCGACGGCGCCATCGTGCCCGCGGTGGCGAGCTTCCGCCTCGTCGAGGCTGCCGTGGTCTGGACGCGTCCGGTGCTGGGCGGCAAACTGCAGGCGGACGTCCGCGTCAAGTCGACGAGCGGCGGGCCGGTGCTGGCCAGCACCCAGCCGGGTGCGGTGTCGGCGGATCGGCTGCAGCGCGGCAGCGGCGTCGTCGTGCCGCTGGACGTCGCGGCGCTCGACGCGCTCGCGCCCGACCGCGAGATCCTAGGCGTCGAGTCGGCGGCGAAGGAGGAGGTCGACCTCAGCAAGGCCGAGATCATCGTCGCCGCCGGGCGCGGCGTCGGCGGCGCCGACAAGATGGGCGTCATCGAGGAGCTGGCGAAGGCGCTCGGCGCCGAGATCGCCGCCAGCCGGCCCGTCATCGACAACGGCTGGCTGCCGCGCGACCGGCAGATCGGCTCGTCGGGGCAGACGGTAGCGCCCAAGCTCTACGTGGCGGCGGGGATCTCGGGCGCCATCCAGCACCTGGTGGGGATGAAGGGCTCGAACACCATCGTCGCCATCAACAAGGACCCCAACGCTCCGATCTTCGCGGTGGCGCGCTACGGCATCGTCGGCGACCTCCACGAGGTGCTGCCGGCGCTGACGGCGGCGGTCAAAGAGGCGAAGGGCTAGCGAGAGAGCGCGGCCGGCCTGTCGTGAAGGGCGCGGCGGCGCAGCTCGAAGAGCACGACCGCGGCGGCTGTCGCAACGTTCAAGGACTCCACCGGCGCCTGCGTCGGGATGCGCAGCTCGACGTTGGCCAGCTTCTGCGCCGCCCCGGAGAGGCCCGCGCCCTCGGCTCCCAGGGCGAGCACGAGCGCGCCGGCGAGCGGCTGGTCGTAGAGGTCGCGGCCGCCGTGGGCGACGAGGGCGACCCACGTGGGACCCAGCGGCCTTAGGTAGGCGTGCAGTTCCTCGGGTAGGGCGTCGACGGCGACGGGTAGGCGCAGCAGGCTTCCCGCTGACGCCCGCAGCGCCCGGGGGTGGTTCGGGTGCGCGGTGCCGCCGCCGCAAGCGACTCCGGCGACGCCCGCGGCTTCCGACACGCGGGCGATGGCGCCGACATTGCCGGGATCCTGGACGCCGTCGAGGTAGAGGTAGACGCCGTCTCGGCGGTGGGGGAGCGACGCTACGCCGCCGCGCGGAAGGCGCGCCACGGCAAGCGCGCCCTGCGGCGTATCGGCGTCCATGACCGACGCGAGCAGGTCGGCGTCGACCAACTCCACGTCGCAGGTCGCGCGCTCGCCGATTTGCTTTCCCTCGCCGCGCGCGGCGAATTCGGGAGTAAGAAAAAGGCTGTCGAGAACGACACCGGCGGCAAGCGCTTCGGCTACCAGGTGCGGACCTTCGAGCAACGCCTCGTCGCCTTTACTCTTCCGCAGCCGCCTTATACTCTTCAGCTTTGCGTTTTGGCGGCTAACTATCATGGCAGCAGATCTTAGGGCGTTCTGGGAACGCTTCCAAACCGGCATCGAGATCGCCGTGGGCAGCGCGTCCTCCCACAAGCTGCTCGGCGTCCGTGACGGTTTCCTGCGCTACTTCCACGAGGGCCTCCACCGCTCGATCCCGGTGGTGATCGTGCCCCACGCCGAGGTGGAGGTGCAGCCCTGCCTGCCGATCACCGACGAGGAGGCGATCTCCGCCGCCCGCCGCGAGACGGCGCAAATGCAGAGCGAGCTCGGCGACGCCTACCACTTCTACGTCGCCAGCGAAGGCGGCCTGCACAGCGTCGAAGTCGACGGCAAGACCCACTACTTCGTGCGCACCTGGACGGTCATCCGCGCCCCGGTCGGCGAAGCCTGGGGCGGCAGCGGCTCGATCCAGCTCCCCTACGGGATCGTGGACGGCGAGGGCGCCGACGGTGCCCCCCTCACCATGCCCGGCCGCCGCCGCGACGGCGGCATGATCGCCTCGCTCACCGGCGGCATGGAAACGCGCCGCTCCGCAGTAGCCACGGCCACCCTGCACGCCCTCTCGACGCTCTTCTACGGGATGCTAGAGAGCCACCCAGGCAGCCGCCGCTACCACACGACCCTCTAGCTAGGTTGAGCTGACAGCGATCGGTTCGGTGAGGGGCCTGGGCGGAGCGGGCGCCCGGACCGAGGGCTCCCGCTCGCGCGCAGCGTCTTCGCGAGCACGAGTGGGAAACGGGCCGAGGCGGGGACCCGCGGAGCCCAGGGCCCTCACCGAACCCTTACGTGCGCACGCCTAAGAACAGATACGTCGACAGAGCTGCGAAGATCAAGCTCGGTGCCCAAACCGCCACCAGCGGCGGCAGCGTCCCCACCTCGCCCAAAGTCGAGAAGAACGCGAACACCCCGATCAACACGAACCCCAACACCAACGACAACCCGATCCCATAAAGCGCCCCGCGCCGCCCCAAGCGAAACGCGAACGGCAGCGCCACCAGCGCCATGATCAGCGACAACGTCGGCCGCGCGAACTTGTCGTAGAGCTTCACCTGCAGCTGCGGCACCGCCTGCCCGCTCTGGCGCAGCTCGTCGACGTAGCGCCGCAGCTCGCCGTAGTGCATCTGATCCGGGCTCTTCACCTCTTCGCTGAAGTAGTCCGGCCCCTCGGCGTAGGGCGACAGCACCGGCTGCTGGATGGGCTGGAAGCCCTCCTCGATCGGCCCCGCGAAGGTCCGCGCCCACCCCTGCTCGAGCACCCAGCGGTCGTTGTCCCACGTCGCCTCATGCGCGAAGAGCCGCTGCGACAGCTGATGCTTGTCGTCGAAGCCGAAGACCTGGAAGTCGCTCAGCGCCTGGCGCCCCCGGTCGTAGAAGAGATAGTTGAAGATGTACGGCCCGCGCCCGAACAGCCACTGCCGGTCGACGCGGCGGTAGGTGCGCGCCGTAGTCTGCCCCTTCATGCGGTCCTTCAGCTGCGCCACCCGCTGGTTGGAGGCGGGCAGCACCTCCACCTGCAGCAGCACGCAGAGCCCGGCCACCATCGCGGCGCAGGCCACCGCCGGCAGCGCCATGCGGTAGAGGCTCACGCCCAGCGCCTTCGCCGAGGTGATCTCGTTGGTGCGCGACAGCAGCGCGAAGGTCACCAGCGTCGTCACCAGCACCAGGATCGGGGCGATCTCGAAGAAGACCTGCAGCGACAGGTACGAGTAGTACTCGAGCAGCACGCCGAAGCCGGGTTTGTGCTTGAGCAGGTCGTCGAGGTTGTCGGTGAAGTCGGTGAGGATGTAAAGGACGAGGCCCGCCGCCACGACGACCACGAAGACGCGCCCGAACAGCCGGCCGACGTAGCGGTCGAGCAGATTGGGGAAGCGGAGCGCGAAGCGGGGGATGCGCAGCACCACGTCGGGCGTGCGCTGGCGCACGGCGCGCTTGCGGGCCTCGCGGCGGATGCGCCGCCTCTTCTGCTGGCGCCGCCGCACCTCGAGCAGGCGCCCGGATGCCACCAGCCGCACCCACCAACCGAAACGGCGGCCCAGCAGCCCGCGATCCTGGTTGCGCCGCACCAGCAGGAAGGCGCCCAGCGCGCTGAATAGGAAGTTGGGGAACCACATGGCGAGCCACGCCGGTACGCGGCCGACGCGCGCCGCGTCCTCGCCGTTGGAGAGCATCACGTAGAAGGCCATGATGACGGCGATCGACAGCGCGAACCCCGAGGACTTGCCGCCGCGGCGGTTGTTGAAGCCCAGCGGAACCGCGAAGAGCCCGAAGACGAGGCACGCCGCCGGAATGGCGAGCTTCTTGTGGATCTCGACCTTCACCAGCCGCAGCAGCTCGGGGTCGAGCTTGGGGTCGCGCTGCCACTGGCGCAGCTCGGTGAGCGTGAGCTCGCGGACGCCCTTGGTGGCGACGATCTTCGCCCGCTGGGTGCTGGTGAACTGGTCGTCGAGCAGGACGTCGAGGGTCTCGTGGCGGATCAGCTCGTAGTTCTCGGGGCGGTCGAGGTCCACCTTGTGGGTGAGGGCGTCCTCGAGGTGCAGCACGATGCGCTCGCCCGCCTTGTCGACCTGCAGCTTGCCGCGGTCGGCGACGGTGACGGTGTTCTGGGCCTGCTGCACGGAAGGCGCGAGGAAGACGCCCTGCCAGACGTCGGAACCGGGCTGGATGGAGAAGACGTAGAGGACGATGCCTTCCCATTCCTCGTAGAAGACCCGCGGCTCGACTTGGCGCGCCGCGGTCTGGGCGAGGATCTCGAGGGTCTGCACCTGGAGGGCGTGGTTGGCGCGCGGCAGGAGGTAGGCGGAGACGTAGGTGTTGCCGGCGGCCAGGAGGGCCGAGAGGAGCAGGATCGGCCGGTAGAGGGTGAACAGGCTGACGCCGCAGGCGCGCATGGCGACGAGCTCGCTGTCGGAGGCGAGGCGGCCGATGGCGATGAGGATGGCGAACAGCAGCGCCATCGGGATGGTGAGCACGATGATGTTGGGCATCGTGTAGAGCACGAGGCGCCCGACCTCTTCGACCGAGAGGCCGCGGCGGATGATCATGTCGGCGGAGCGGAAGAGGAACCGCACGAGCATGATGAAGGTGTAGATCGAGAAGCCGAGGACGAGGGGGCCGACGGTCTCGGAGATGACGTAGCGGTCTAGGCGGCGGAGGATCTGCACCGGCGGCGATTATGGCAGCGGGCGAGCGCGGCGTTGGAGGCCCCTTGGAGGAAGCGTGGGCAGGGCGAAGGACACCCGGGCGATTTGGGCCGGACGTCCCTTACCGAGGTTGAAGTTTACATAATCTATCTTATCGGACGTTATATAGAAGGCGAAACCGGGACCGCGGCTGCGTGCGAACGGCCAGGCCTTACGGATCGCCCGCTCTCCCGACGGGCGAAGACCGATGGGCTCGAGCGACTCGAGGCCGTTAGTGCTGTTGCTGCTCGGTGACGAGCTGCTGCAGGATCTCTTGGAGCGCCGTAATGAGGTCCTGGCGGTCTACCGTGCTGCGGCGGAAGCTGAGGTTGAGGCGGTAGCTCTTGTCGGGGCTCTTGAAGGTGAAGACGTAGGGCTTGCGGCGGGCTCCCGGCTGGCGGCTGCGGCGGCGGAGGTCGTCGCGGCTCATGCCGAGGCTGGAGACGCGTTC
>DATNCU010000145.1:0-4273 GCA_035607145.1 Thermoanaerobaculia bacterium | reverse complement strand
CCGGCCTTCATGGCCGCGCTGGCGGAGGAGCTCGGCGCCGCCACGCTCATGCTCCCTTCGCCGGACTCGCTGCCGGCGCCACTGGCCGCCCGTGTGGCGGTGATGGCGCGCGACCTGCGCGCCGCCGGCGCCGCGGGCGTCGTGGCGGTGGGACGGACGCAGTCGGCGGCCGTGCACGCGGCGGCGTTCGCGATCAACTTCAAGCTGGGCAGCGCCGGCCTCGCCGATTCGCCGGTGACCTACCGGGCGCCCGAAGACGTGGCGTCGAGCGCGGTCAGCGAGCTTCGCGAGCTGGCGACGGCGATGAGCGCCGGGCAGATCGACACCCTCGTGGTGCTCGGCGGCAACCCGGTCTACGACGCGCCGGGCGACCTCGACTTCGCGGCCGCGCTGGCGAAGGTGCCGAACAGCGTCTGCCTGAGCCCGTACCGCGACGAGACGGGACGTGCCTGCGCCTGGCACCTGCCCGAGGCGCACGCGCTCGAGGCGTGGGGCGACGCCCGCGCCGTCGACGGCACGCCATCGGTGATCCAGCCGCTGATCGCGCCGCTGCTCAATGGCATCAGCCGTGTCGAGGTGCTCGGCCTGCTGGCGACGGGCACCGTGCAGCCCGGCCACGATCTCGTACGCGCCACCTGGAGCGCCGCCGCCGCCGACGACCTCGCCTGGCGCCGCATCCTTCACGATGGCGTGGCGACCGCGGCGGCGCTGCCCGGTTGGGGCTTCGTGGGCCGCGGCGAGCCTTGGCCGGCGGCGCACGGGGTGTCCGCGGCCGACATCAACCCGCCGCCGAACGCGACCGACGCCGACTTTCAGGCAGCCCCGAGCCTCGCCCCCGAAGAAGCGCCCGCCGCCGCCGCGGCCGTTCCCTCCGGCGACGAGAACGGAGGCAACACCGCCGTCACCACGCAAGGCGTCGGCGGCGGCCCGGTGGCGGTCGAGCACGCCGAGGAGGCGAAGGCGGAACCGGCGCCGGGAGAGATCGACCTCCTCGTCCTCCCCTCGCCCAACGTGTGGGACGGCAGCTCCGCCAACAACGCCTGGGTGCAGGAGCTGCCGCACCCGTTGTCGAAGCTGGTGTGGGACAACGCCGCCTACCTCGCGCCCGCCACGGCCGCCGAGCTCGGCGTCAAGACCGGCGACCGAGTCCTCGTCGTCGCCAACGGCCACCGCGTCGCCTTCCCGGCGGTGGTCCTCCCCGGCACGGCCGACCGCACCGTAGTGGTCGAGCTCGGTTACGGCCGCCAGGGCGTCGGCCGCGTCGCCGACGGCGTCGGCGGCAACGCCTACCCGCTGCGCAGCAGCAAGGACCTCTGGGGCCCCTCGACGTGCGAGGTGCACCGCACCTGGGACGCGCACAAGCTGGCGATGACGCAGATGCATCACGAGGTCGCGGGCCGCCCGCTGGTGCGCGAGGCGAGCCTCGCCGAGTACCGCGAGAACCCCGGCTTCGCCAAGGAGCCCGACCACGAGGCCGAGGTGCCGATCCCGCTGTGGGCGGACCCCGTCTCCTGGGACAAGGGGCCGCAGTGGACGATGGCCATCGACCTCTCCGCCTGCACCGGTTGCAACGCCTGCATCGTCGCTTGCCAGGCGGAGAACAACGTGCCGGTCGTCGGCCGCGAGATGGTGTCGCGCGCCCGCGAGATGCACTGGCTGCGCGTCGACCGCTACTTCGCCGGCGAGCCCGACTCGCCCGAGGTGGTCTTCCAGCCCGTCCCCTGCATGCACTGCGAGAACGCGCCGTGCGAGCAGGTCTGCCCGGTGGCGGCGACGGTCCACGACCACAACGGCCTCAACGCCATGGTCTACAACCGCTGCATCGGCACGCGGTACTGCTCGAACAACTGCCCCTACAAGGTGCGGCGCTTCAACTTCTTCAACTACACCAAGGACACGCCGGAGCTGCTCAAGCTGGCGATGAACCCCGACGTCACCGTGCGCTCGCGCGGCGTGATGGAGAAGTGCACCTACTGCGTGCAGCGCACGGTCGAGGTGCGACAGGCCGCGAAGCTCGCCGGCCGCCCGGTGCAGGACGGCGAGATCCAGACCGCCTGCCAGCAGACCTGCCCGACGCAGGCCATCGTCTTCGGCGACAAGACCGACGCCAAGAGCCGCGTCATGCAGCAGAAGGGGCTGCCGCGCGACTACGTACTGCTCGGCGAGCTCAACAACCGCCCGCGCACCAGCTATCAAGCGAAAGTGCGCAACCCCAATCCGGAGTGGGCGTGAGGCGGGCGTCGCTCCTTCTCCTGACGCTCCTCCTCGGTGGTTGCCGCGGCTGTCCGTCGTCGCGCCCGCCCATTCACTTGAACCCCAACATGGACGTGCAGCCCAAGCTCAAGGCGCAGGCTGAGAGCACCTTCTTCTACGACGGTGCCGGCATGCGCACGCCGGTAGCAGGCACGGTGGCGCAGGGCGAGCTGCACGAGGACTCGGCGTTCTGGACGGGCAAGGACGCCGCGGGCGGCTGGGTTGGCGAAGTGCCGGGCCAGAGCCAGGCGGCCGTGCTCGCGCGCGGCCAGCAACGGTTCGGCATCTACTGCGGCCCCTGCCACGGCCCTGCCGCCGACGGCAAGGGCATGCTCTTCCAGCGCGCTCAGGTGCAGTCGGCGAACCTCATGGAGCAGCGCTTCCGCGACATGCCCGCCGGCCAGATCTTCGACGAGCTGACGCACGGCGTTGGCCTGATGCCGGCCTACGGTCCGTACATCCCAGTCGCCGACCGCTGGGCCATCCTCGCTTACCTGCGGAAGCTGCAGGCGGAAACGCCGGTCCCGCAGAGCGGCGCTGCCGCCGCTCCGGCCGCTGCGGCCAGCACGTCGGCTGACACGCTCAACGCCGGCGCCCCCGGCCAACCGGCGACTCCGTCCGCACAGACCGGCTCTCCGCCGCCTTCAGGTCCCGGAGGCACACGGTGAAGGGCCGCCACATCCTCGGCGCCATCGTCCTCGTGATCGTCGGCCTCGCCGGCGTCTCGTGGATCGCGCGGACGATGAACGACCGCCTCTCCTACCGTTCGCCCAACCGCCTCAGCGCCCAACGCGACACTCCGCGCGAGCAGGCGCTGCGCGACCAGGCCGAGGCCAAGACGCAGGCCGCGAAAGCGCAGAAGTACGAGGAGGCCGAGTACCGCCGCTTCCCCGGCACCGGCAGCCGCGTCGCTATCTGGATGGTGGCGCAGCTCCACCTCCTCTTCGCCGCCTTCGTGCTGGCGGTGCCGCTCTTCGCGCTCATCATCGAGTTCATCGGCTGGCGAACGAAGGACCCGCGCTACGACGCGCTCGCCTACGAGTTCACCAAGCTGCTGTCGACGTCGTTCTCGCTCACCGCCACCTTCGGGGCGGCGCTCACCTTCATGCTCATCGCGCTCTACCCGAAGTTCACCAATTACCTGATGAGCGTGTTCTCGCCGACGTTCCTGCCCTACGTGCTGCTGTTCTTCTTCGAGGCCGGCTTCCTCTACTCGTATTACTACGGCTGGCACTCGTTCTCGAAGAGGGTGCACCTGCTGCTCGGGCTCGGCCTCAACCTCGTCGGCACGGCGATCATGTTCATCGCCAACGCCTGGCTGACCTTCATGATGACGCCCAACGGCGTCGCCGACAGCGGCGCGAAGATCAGCACCTGGCAGGCGGTTCACAACTACACGTGGATGCCGATCAACATCCACCGCATCATCGCCAACGTCGCCTTCGGCGGCTCGGTGGCTGCCGCCTACGCGGCATTCCAGTTCCTGCGCGCCAAGACGCCGGAGGAGAAGGCGCACTACGACTGGATGGGCTACATCGGCAACTTCGTCGCCATCAGCGCCTTCCTGCCGCTGCCCTTCGCCGGCTACTGGCTCGCCTCCGAGATCTACGCCTTCTCGCAGACCATGGGCCTGACGATGATGGGCGGCGCCTTCTCGTGGCTGTTCATCATCCAGGCGGTGCTCATCGGCTGCCTCTTCCTCGGCGCCAACTACTACCTCTGGCTCGGCATGGGCCGCATCGAGGGGGCCGAGCGCTTCCGCCCCTTCATCAAGTACCTCCTGATCGTGGTCGCCGCCTGCTTCATGGTCTGGGCAACCCCGCGGTCGATCATCGCGACGGTCTCGGAAGTCCGTGCGATGGGCGGCTCGTCCCACCCGGCGCTCGGGTTCCTGGGCGTCATGTCGGCGAAGAACACCGCGGTCAACATCCTGATCTTGACGACGTTCATGAGCTTCCTCCTCTACCGGCGCACCGGGAAAACGCCCACCGTGGCCTGGTCCAAAACCGGTAACGCGATC
>DATNCU010000139.1:0-22521 GCA_035607145.1 Thermoanaerobaculia bacterium | reverse complement strand
ACGATGGGATCGCAGTCGAGCCGCAACCACTCGAAGTAGCGCAGGCGGCGCGACCCCTCCTCCTCGACGTCCACCACTCCGGCGTCGCGCGGCAACGCCACTTGGTAGCAGCCGTCGCGGTAGCGCACCAGGCCGAGGGCGCGCACGATGGCGAAGTCGAGCGCCAGCGACGGCAGGTCGCTGCCGGCGACGTGGCCGGCGATGCGCACCGCGCCCTCTTCGAACCGCCGCCAGCCGTTGTCGGCGGCCGCCGAGCGCACGGCGAGCAGCCGCAGGTTGCCGATCGAGGCGTCCGCCCCCGAGATCTTCAGGCCCGCCCAGTCCTCGCCCAGACGTTCGAGCAGGGCAAGGCCGAAGCGACCGACGCCGACGACGATCGCCGGAGCGGGATAGACCGACGACAACTCACCCCTCCGCGGGAGCGACCGGGGCTTGCGGGCGGCCGCTGCGCAACTGCTCGAGCAGCTCGGCAAGCCGCTCGTCCGCCAGCGGGCGGAACAGCTCCGCGAAGCCCCTCACCGGCGATCCGGGGCGATTGGGGTCCTCGATCGCCTTCCAGGACTCGCCGAAGGCCTCGAGGATCTTCAGCGACTGCGCCAGGTTGACGTCGGCGTTGGGCACCGTGCGGCTGGCGGCGCTCGCGGCCACGTCCTCACCCAGCGTCCGTTGCTCGACGCTGATGTTGCTCAGCCGCTCGAACAGCTTCTCCAGCGCCTCGCGCAGCCGCTGGTAGGCGTCGGCGTAGTCCTTGAGCTTCTCCTGCTGCACCGGAGTGCGGTTGGGACCGTACTTGTTGCGCAGCTCGTCGTGGTTGCCACGCCAGCGCGACGGCAGGTGGATGACGTGGGAGAGGACCTCGGGCGCCAAGCCCTCGCGCACCGCCCGCAACGTTTGCTGGTACGGCAGGTAGCGGACCTTCTCGGACTCGAGCACTTCGGGCAGGCGCTGGATCGACTCGGACAACGACTCGCCGAGCGGCGTCAGCCCGTCGCGAAGGTCGCCGTATCCGGCGAGCCCGTCCCAGTCGGGGTGCGTCAACCAGTACTTGCCGTCGCGGCGGACGATGAAGCCCGGGCCACCGTCGGGACGCGGGGTGGTGAGCAGGGCGGCGAAGTTGACGACGTGGTTGCGTAAGAGCTCCTGGCGGTGGGTCTCCTGCGCGCTGTCGGGATCGAGGTCGGGCAGCGAGCCCTCCCAGTTGTGGTCGATGTGCAGCACCTTGGGCCGCTTGGCGAGCGCCTTGAAGCGCTCGTACTCGCCCTTCATCTCGCGCATGCGGCCGAAGACGTAGAGCGGCACGTTGAGCACCGCGCGGTAGAAGATGATTTCTTTGGGGTTGTTCCAGCCGCTGGTCAACCAGTGGAGGTTGGGGTCGGCGCCGCGGATCGCCTCTTCGATGCTGCTGTTCTTGAAGTTCTCGTCGAGCGCGGCGACGAAGACGTTGTCGGGGCGCACGCCGCCGTGCTGGTCGCGCCCCTCCTCGTAGACGCAGAGCAGCGACGCCTTCTCCTTGACCAGCCGTTTGATCTTGTCGCGCAGGTAGTCGCGGTGCCTCTCGTCCTTGACCTCCACCTTCTCTTCGTTGGTGGGGCTGCGATAGGTGGCGACGAGCTCGCAGATCACCTTGTCGCCGTGCGCCTCCA
Source organism: Thermoanaerobaculia bacterium (assembly GCA_035607145.1). Taxonomy (GTDB): domain Bacteria; phylum Acidobacteriota; class Thermoanaerobaculia; order Multivoradales; family JAIOJS01; genus DASYQD01. The sequence continues at coordinate 20,878 of DATNCU010000139.1, read as the reverse complement.
CTTGCGGATGGTTGCTGCGGTAGAGGGCGCGGTAGAGCACCTCGAGCTCGAGGGCGTCGGAGAGGGTCAGGCCGTCGCGCCGCTCACGGTCGGGTGAGTGGGGATCGCCGCCGATCCAGTCGCCGAGCTTGCGTTCCACGTGCGTGCGTAGCGCCGTGTAGAGCTTGTCGAGGTCGCCGCTGGTGGCGGCGCCGCCGCGGCGCACGCTGAGGCTGGTGACGGTGTCGCTCAGCAGCACCTGGATGTCCGGGTTGCCGAGCGAGAGCTCCGGCAGCTGGGCGATCTTGTCCTCGAAGTAGAAGTCCCACATCCGCCGCCCGTCCTCGATCTGCAGCGCCTCCGCGTCGAGCACGTACTGGTTCGCCGACGATCCCTTGCCGCCGTCGGTGCGCAGCTTGCGCAGGCGGTTGAGCTGGTCGGCCTCCAGCGGATCGAAGCTCTTCTCGAACTCGCGGTGCGCGCCGGCGTAGCGGTCGAGGTTTCGCTTGAGGTCGCCGAGCAGCTCGATGAACTGCTGGGTCACCACCTCCATCGCGCGGTCGATGGCCTGACCCTGCAGCCGCTTGAGGAGGTCCGGCACGTCTCCCGCCCTGAGTTTTTCGCTCTCCCCGTGGCTGCCGAGGTCGAAGTCCCCCGTGCGCTCCGGCGGCGGCACCTCCCAGCGCACCCGTTCGCGGATGGAGAGCACGGCGTAGCGCTTGGCGGCGAGGTCCACCGCGGCGGCCTCGTCGTCGAGGAACGACAGCTCGACCAGCGAGTCCATGCCCGGGTAGTTGAGGGCGCCGACCTTGTAGCCATTCTTGAGGACGCCCATGCCGATGCGCTTGAGCTCGTCGAGCCACGCCGACGCCCGCACCCGCGCGTCGTGAGGACGGCTGATCCCCGCTGCCGTCGGCACGTCCTCGTCGGCGTGCCGCTCCATCGTCTGGCGCGCCTGCGCCAGTAGGCCCGGCTGCTCCTGCGGGTTGCCGCCGGTGATCGCCGGCAGCACGATGGCGCAGATCGAGTGGGCCATGCCGCCGCGCGCCAGCTGCTCCTGGTCCTCCTTGAGGCGTTTCGGCTCCGGCGCCCACCCGCCGTCGTCGCGCGGGATCTCGCCCGTGCGCTGGCCGTGACGGCAGATCGTGAAGTAACGCCCGATCTCGTTGCTCGCCAGCTCGCAGGCCGCCAGCAGGCGGACGCGCCGCATGTAGAGACGGTCGATCAGCCGGTCGCGCTGGTCGGTCTCCTTCTTGGCGAAGTCGTCGACGTGCACCGGCTTGTCCTGCTTGTCGTCGCCGAGCGCCACCTCGAAGAAGGGATCGGGCACGCTGCGCAGGCTGGCGTAAGGCGCATCGCCCGGGATCGAGCGCAGGAAGCTCGCCCGCAGCAGCGACAGCGCGGCGGCCTGCGCGCAGTAGTCGACGAGGCCGTCGACCGGCACCAGCAGCACGGCAGCGCCGTAGGAGCCGTAGAAGGTGGTGAAGCCGATGATCCCCTTGGGCTCGAAGTCGTGCGGCACCAGGAAGCGCTGGTGCTGCGTGAAGTTGTCGTAGTCGGCTGCCTGGTAGCCGAAGAGCGGCGAGAAGAGCTGCAGGTAGAGGCCATCCGCCGCCGCCTGCACCGGGTCCTCGACGCTGAACGTCTGCGGCTTATCCACCACGTAGACGAACTCGAACGGCGGCTGCCGCACCACCCGCTTGGAGACGTCGGAGGGGTCGTAGTGGAAGGGGATCCCATCTTCGGGGAAGAACCGCGACTCGGGCGCGCCCAGCTTCATCAGGTACTCGGTCTCCTTGAGCGCCGCGTAGGCGTTGGCGAAGGTGCCGTCGCGGTTGACGCCGGTCTTGTCCTCGAAGACGGCGGGCAGGATCGCGACCCCGATCAGCCGCGGCTTGCCGAGCTCGAGCGCCAGGTCGCGTAGCAGGTAGGCGATGGGCAGGTGGCAGCCGGAGCCGGTGCCGCCGGCGACCGAGTAGCAGACGACGATGCGGATCTCCTGGCTGTCCAAGCGGCGGTGGCCGAGCTCGTGCGACTTCAAGTCCTCGAGCAGGCGCCGGAACTTGGGCACGAAGTCCTTGTGCTTCATCTGGTAGAAGACGCCGAGCCGCGACTCGATGCGGATCTGACCGGCGCCGGCGGTGTCGCCGGCGCGGAAGCGATAGTTCTGCGGCACCCATTGCGTGAAGTAGGGATCGGCCTCGAGGAAGAGCTTGCCCGAGGCGAGATCGGCGTACTCCTCCTTCTCGAAGTCGCTGATGAGGAAGGTGGCGTCGGCGAGCTCGCGGTAGCTCTCGAGGTCGTTGACGTTGGTGTCGACGAGGGCGAACTTGACCAGCGCCCGGTAGCGCTCTTCGTAGTCGGCTCGCCGCCGCAGGTGCCGCGCCACGCGGTTGACCAGCCGGCAGCCGGCGCCGCCCAGCCCGACGAAGAGCGTGGGGCACACCGCGCTCGGCTTGGTGAGCATCTCGTCGATCACTACCTTCTGTTGCCGTCTGGGCATCGCACTCTCCTTCGACACACGTTCGTGGCTACCGAAATTGGTGTGCTAGCCGACCTGCCAGCCCGCCGCGGCGCCCTGCTCCGGGGACTCCCAGCTCGCCAGCGGTTTGACCAGCGCCTTGCGCCGCAGCGTCAGCGGTCGCAAGACGGGCCGGCCTTCCCCGTCCACCGCCGCCGTCGGTCCGTCCTTCATCACCAGCGTGCCGATGCGGCCCTCCTCGTCGGGAACGGCGAGGAAGACGCCGCCGGCGATGGCGAACAAACGGCGCCGCAACGCTTCCGGCTCTGTGGCGGACCTGGCCTGCAGGTCGCCATCGGCGGTCAACAGGATCCGCGAGTGGTTGACGTCGCGGTTGGCCATGAGGTGCAGCTCGACCGTCTCGCGGTAGCGGCCGCCGGGAAGGCCGAAGCGGAAGGGGTTGGCGCGCAGCCAGGTGGCGGCGCGGCGGAAGAGCGGCAGCGAGCGACGGACGAACGCCTGCACGTCGGCCGCCGCCTTGGCGCGCGGGACAGCATCGAACTCGGCCCACACCAGCGGCTTGAGCTGACCCGCCAGCCCGTCGGCCTTGAGGAACGAGCTGTTACGGAACATGTTGGCCACGTAGGCAATCAGCAGGAGCAGCAGCAGCAGCAACAACGCGGCGATGATGCGGAGGCCGTAACAGGCCCACACCCCCGCCGCCTCGACGTCGATGCGCGCCGGAAGGACGAGCGCCTGCGGCGGCCGCGCGCCCGGCGGCAGGAACTGGCTGGCGGCCGCCTTGATGGCGACCACGGTGCGATACGAGCCCTCCGCGCAGCAGGCGGAAGACTGCACGCGCAGGCGCAGCGGCTCGGCTCCCGGGCCGGCGGCGAAGTCCTGGACCAGCAGCGGCTCGCCCTCGTCGTCGCGGAGGAGCCGCCGCCGTTTGTCGGCGAAGCCGAGGATCAAGTGATTTCCCTTCTCCGGCCACTTCTCCGCGTCGTCGGGGCCTCCGATCACCGCGCGCAACGCCGCCTCCTTCTGGAAGTTGGCGGCGATGGCGATCGGCAGGTCGGCGGTGCGGCCGCCGCGCAAGCGCAGCCGCAGCTCCTTGGGCGTCTCGAAGCGGTAGTCGAGGAGGAACGTCAACGGCAAGGCGACGACCGGCAGCGAGCGGCCACCCGCGGCGGCGAGCACGACGCGCACCGTCGTGGTCACCTGACGCCGGATCGACCGCGGTCCGCAGTAAGGAGACACGCGCAGCACGAAGTTGTGGGCCTGCCCCGAGGCCATCGGCTGCTTCCTGCCCTCCGGCGTGCCGTCGAGCTCGACCGTGATGCAGGCGGGCAGGTCGGCGCGGTCTGCGAGCTCCAGGTGACCCTGCGTCTGCGCGAAGTTGCCGGCGAGCAGCAGCGGGCTCTGCACCTGGCCGCCGGGCCGAAGGGCGCCGAACGCCAGGCGCTCGGGCTGCGCCGCGATCTCCACCGATGCCACCTCGAGCCCAGCCGGGGGACCGGGCAGCTCAACGGCGTCGCCCGACGACAGCCGCAGACGAACGAGCGGGGCCAAGGTGTAGTCGCCCTTCGACACGTGGCCGCGCTGCACGCCGAACCTGGCCAGGCCGGGCGCCACCGGGTTGGTCGCCAGGTCGACCGCCGCCTCGTCGGGACGATCGGCGCGCTGGAGGCGCAGCCGCGCTTCGAGACCGCCGCCGGTGACGTCGTCCCCCACCAGCTCGCCCCTGGCGTTGACGAGATCGACCACAGCGCACACCGAGGCGCCGACGTCGACGCTCTGCACGGGCGCGGCGAGGCGCGAGCAATCACCCTCGTAGACGCTGGCCCTCGCCATCAGGCGGTAGTCCGGCAGGGCGATGACGCTCCACTCCCCGGCGCCGGCGACGTCGATCGCCATCGGCTCGAGGTCGGGCCGATAGTCGAGCGCCGCGTAACGGAGGATCCGTCCCGAGCCCGCGTACTGGTGGGTCCCCGTGCGCGGCGCACCGAGCAGCTGCGGCGTGCCGCCGCGCGCGTTGCGCAACGCGATCGACAGTTGCGGCCCGGCGCCGGGGGCGACGGCGAGGAGCCTCACGCGCTCGGCGCCGCGGTGCGAACGCAACTCGGGCTGGCGAGGCGAAAGGAGGCTCGCTTCGTAGCCCTGCGAGCGTGAGAAGGCGTCAGCGAACGCGCGCAGGATCGAGGCCGGATCGCCGGCATCGGCGGCGAACCGCTTGCCGCCGGTGCGGCCGGCCAGGTCGTCGAGCCCGGGCGAGTGGTCGAGACCTTCGAACCCCAGGAGGTAGAACTGGAACGAGCTCCCCTCCTCGTGCCGCGAGCGCAAGCCGTTCAGGAAGCCGTCGACATCGACGTCCTCGATATCCGGATAGCACTGGCCATCGGTGAGCAGGATGACGACCTGTGCGACGCCGGGTCGGTAGGCGGCGTCGAGCAGCTGGCGGACCGCAGCCAGCGAGGAGCTACAGGGAGTGGCGTCGGCGCCGTAGCTCGCGAGGTTGCCGCTGAGGTCGAGCAGACGCTCGAGGGCGCCACGGTTGACGCTCAGCGGCTGGATCGGCGGCGGTGCCTCCCCAGTGCGCGGGCCGTTCATGCGCACCACCGACACCTGCTCGTGGTCGTCCAGCATGCTCAGCAACGAGCGGACGGCGAAGACGCTCAGGCGGTCGGGGTCGGTCTGGCGCATGCTCCCCGAGTCGTCGACGACGAGGACGAACTGCGCGGCGCGGGTCGCGGTCGAGCGGCTACCGCTCTGCGCAGCAACCGGAGCGGCAAGAGCGGCTGCCGCGAGGCACGCACAGACGACGACCGCACGTGCAACGTCAGGCCCATGACGGGAGCGTCGGTTTCCTCGGCTCACCACCTCATCTCCGCATGGTGGAGACACCTCGCCGCCTCTTTTGTTGGTGCATCCGCGTGCCGGCGGCGTGCGCTTCGATAGAGTCACGCGGATGCGCCGGCTGGCACCGCTCCTGGCGGCCCTGCTCTGGCTCCAAGCCGCGCCTCCAGCTCCCGCATCACGGTTCCCCAACGTCGTGTTGGTCACGGTCGACACGTTGCGCGCCGACCGCGTCTCGAGCTACGGATACGCGCGCCCGACGACCCCCAACCTCGACCGCCTCTTCGCCCGCGGCGTCCGCTTCGCGCAGGCGCGCACGGTCGAGCCGCTCACCACGCCGGCGCTCGCTTCGCTCCTCACCTCGCGTTATCCGCACGAGCACGGCTCGACCCGCAACGGCATGCGGCTGCGCGCCGGCCTGCCTTCGCTCGCCCGCGTGCTCGGCCAGCGCGGCTTCAAGACCGCCGCCTTCGTCGGCAACTGGACGCTGCGCGACGCGATCTCCGGACTCGGCGAGCACTTCGAGACCTACCGCCAGATCGCCAGCCGCAAGCGCTGGGTGGTGCTCAAGGGCGAGGCCACCGGCGACGATCTCACCGCGGCGGCGCTCGATTGGTTGGAGAAGCTGCGCCGCGACAGTCCCGACCGGCCGTTCCTGCTCTGGGTCCACTACGTCGAGCCGCACGCGCCCTACCGCACGCAGAGCGAGTACGCGCGCGCGCTCGGCTACGGCCGGCGCGACCTCAAGCCGGGCGAGCGCTACGACACCGAGGTCGCCTTCGCCGATCACGCGATCGGCGAGCTGCTAACCGGCGTGGCGAAACTCGCGCCGGGCGAGGCCACGTTGATCGCCGTCGCCGGTGACCACGGCGAGAGCCTTGGCGAGCACGGCTACTGGGGGCACGGCCGCCACCTCTACGAGAACAACCTGCGCGTGCCGATGGGCATCGCGTGGGAAGGCAAGCTGCAACCGGCGGTGATCTCCGCGCCGGCGACGCTGCTCGATCTCGCACCAACGGTGCTGGGTCTCGTGGGCTACCCCGCGCTGAGCGACGCTCGCGGCTTCGACTGGACGCCGGTGCTGCAGGGGCGCACGCCGGCGCCGCACCGCGCCAGCTACTTCCAGGCCCACAAGGGTGCCGTGCAATCGGTGGAGGACGCGCGCCGTGCGCGGCGCCGCGGCCTGCTCGAGGTGGGGCTGCTCGTCGGCGGCCGCAAGGAGACCCTGCGCTTGCGCGGCGGCGAGCGTTGGCTCGTGGACGTGGCGCACGACTCCGGCGACCAGCGCAACCTCGCCAACCGCCGCTCCGGTCCCTCCACCGACTTGCGCCGCTGGCAGCACCTCGTCGAACAGGGCCTGATCTCCGCCGACCAGCTGCCGCCGCCGACGCTCGACCGCGAGACGGAAGAGCAGCTCAAGGCGCTCGGCTACACGTACTGAGGCGACTTCCCCAAGTGCCCCCTTGACAGCCTCAACTACACCCGTAATACTACGGCCGTAGTTGAACGCTGAAGAAGCCGGAGGCACGATGTCCGAAGAAGCTCACCTGCTCACCGACCTCCAGCTCGCTGTCATGCGCGTCCTCTGGGAGCGCGGCGAGGCGAACGTGGCGGAGATCTGGGAAGCGCTGCGGCCCGAGCGCGGCCTCGCGCAGACGACGGTGGCGACGCTGCTGTCGCGGCTCGACAAGCGCGGCGCGGTCAGCCACCGCCGCGAAGCGCGGCAGTTCGTTTACCGCGCCGCGGTCACCGAGCCGCAGGTGCGCCGCGTCATGGTGCGCGAGCTGACCGCGCGCCTCTTCGACGGCGACGTGACCGCGCTGGTGAGCCACCTGCTCAGCGGCCGCGAGGTGAGCGCCGGCGACCTCGCCAAGGTCAAGGCGCTGCTCGAGGAGCGAGCGAGCACGAGCCAACCGAATGGCAACGGCAACCCCGAGGAGGCGATCGATGCGCGCGATTGAGTTGGCCGTGGCCTGGCTGGGAACGTACGCGCTGCACAGCACGCTGCTGCTGGGCCTCGCCTGGGCCCTTACTCGCTGGGGCGTGCGGTCGCACGCCGCGCGCGAGGCGATCTGGAAGGCGGCGCTCGCCGGCGGGATCCTCACCGCGTCGGTGCAGCTGGCGGTGGGCTTCGAGCCGCTCCTCGGGCGACTGAACGTCGCCGGCGAGCGCGCCGCGCAAACAACGACCAGCTCGGCGCGCGCCGACGGGATCGACCGCGTGTCCAACGCAGTTCCCAATGAAGCGAACCTCGCCCGCGACGAGCGTGGCGAAAAGGCGAAGGCTCCCGACCTCCGCTCGCCCGGCAAGGAATCCGAGAGCGCGGCAGCAACGACGCCCGCGCCCACGACCCGTTCGCGCGTTTTGACCGCACTCATCGGCGCCTGGGGCCTCGCCGCCCTGCTGCTCGCCGTGCGCTTCCTCGTCTCGCACGCCCTCTTCCTGCTCCGCGTCGGCCCGCGTGCCCTGGTGCGCGACGAGCAGCTCGTCGAGCTCGTCGACCTGCTGCGCGAGGAGGCCGGAATGCGCGGCCACGTGCGGCTCACTCGCGCCGCCGGGCTGCCGAGCCCGATCGCGCTCGGCCGCGCCGAGATCTGCCTGCCCGACGCCGCGCTCGCCGAGCTCGACCGCGAGCAGCAGGAGAGCATGTTGGCGCACGAGGTGGCTCATCTGGCGCGCCGTGATCCGGCGTGGCTCGCCATCGCCGGCGTCGTCGAGCGCCTCCTCTTCTTCCAGCCGCTCAACCGGCTCGCCCGCCGGCGCATCCAGGAGAGCGCCGAGTACCTCTGCGACGACTGGGCGGCGCGGCGCACCGGCTCGGGGATGACGCTCGCCAAGTGCCTGGTCAAAGTCGCCGAGTGGATCGACGCCGCGCCCGAGGCGGTGCCGCTCTCCGGAATGGCGGAGGAGCGCTCGCAGTTCGTCTCGCGCATCGACCGGCTGGTCGCCAACCGCGCGCTGTCGACGCGGCCGGCAGGCCGCTGGGTCATCCCTGCCGCGGCCGCGGTAGTCCTCGCCGCCGCGGTCGCCGCGCCGGGCGTCACCGCGACCGACTACCCCTGGCCGGAACCCTTCCTGCTGGCTCACGCCTGGAGCGCGTCCGAGGATTCCGCCGGCGGCAGCGGCTCTGCCGGCCTGTCAGCGCAAACGTCGCCGGAATCTCCATCCGGCCCCGCGGCCGCCTCTGCCCTCATCGGCGCGCTGCGCGACGACGACGCCGGCGTGCGCGCCGCCGCCGCCGAGGCGCTCCGCAAGCGGGGCGAGACCGCCGCCGTTCCCGCGCTCGTCGCCGCCCTGAGCGACGAGGAGGCGGCGGTGCGCGCCAACGCCGTCGAGGCGCTCGGCGAGCTCGGCGACGGACGCGCCCTCGACGGCCTGCTCACCGCCCTCGGCGACGCCAACGCCGAGGTGCGCGCGCGGGCGGCGTCGGCGCTCGGCGAGCTCCACGACGCGCATGGCCGCACGGCGGACGCGCAGCGCATGGCCCGCGCGCTCGCCGGCCTGCTCGGCGACGGCTCCGTCGAGGTGCGCAAGAACGCCGTGCACGCGCTCAGCCAGCTCGAGACGGCGCGGCCGATCGAGGCGATGCTCGCCGCGACCAAGGACGTCGATGCCGAAGTGCGGCAGCAAGCGGTGCACTCGCTGGGCGAATTCGAGGCCCGCGAGGCGGCGCCGCAGCTCGTCGCGCTGCTCGGCGACCCCGACGCCGAGGTGCGGCATGCCGCTGCGCATGCGCTCGGGGAGCTCCAGCACACCGCCGCGGCACCACAGCTCGCGCGGCTGTTGACGGACCGCGACCCCGACGTCCGCCAGGCCGCCGCCCAGTCCCTCGGCGAGCTCGGGCTCCACCAAGCGCCGCCGGAGTTGCTTGCCGCGTTGCGCGACGGCAACGCCGACGTGCGCCAGTCCGCCGTCCACACCGTCGCCGAGATGCAGGACGCGCGGGCAGTCCCCGCGCTCGTGGCGCTGCTCGACGACCCGAGCGGCGACGTGCGCGAGGCGGCCGTCGACGCGCTGTCCGAGATCCGCGACGCCGCCGCCATCGACGCCCTGGTCAGAGCGATGAAGTCCAACGACCCCAACGTCAGACGCCACGCCGCCGACGCCCTCGGCGAGCGCGATTGAGGAGCTTCGCCGTGGTCACCATGATGCGACTCGCCACGCTCTCGATCCTGGTGCTGGTCATGGGCGGGCCGGCACCCGCGACGGCCACTTATGACGACGATGCCGGCCCCGACGCGGGGCAGATCGAACGCCTGCTGGCCGCTCTCGGCGCCGCCGACCCGCTCGTCTGCGAGATGGCGGTCGACTCGCGCGGCAACCAGTGGGGCTGGAGCGACCGCCGCATGCCCGTCGGCGTGCTCCACGACCAGGCCGCCGGCGTGCGTGAGGCGCGTCGCCCGTTCGGCCATTCGGTGAGCGATCCTCAGGCGCTGCTGCTCCTCATCGCGCGGCTCGGCGACCCCAACCCCTGCGTGCGTCGCATCGCGGCCTTGCTGCTCGGCTCGCATCGCGACCCCGGCACCGCAGCGCAGCTGCGCCAGCGCTTGCGCGATGCCTCGCCTCTCGTGCGCGAAGCCGCCACTCTCGCCCTTGGCGAGCGCGAGGATCCCGATGCGTACGACGACCTCGCGCGTGGCCTGCGCGACGACGCGGTCGCCGTCGTCCGCATGTCGGCCTGGGCACTCGGCGAGCTGGAGGACGGGCGAGCGCTGCCGCCCCTCGCCGCGATGCTCGACCACGCCGACGCGGGCGTGCGCGTCGCCGCCGTCTGGGCGTTGGGCAACATCGAGGACGCGCGCGCGATCCCCGGCGTGATCAAGCGCTTGCGCGACGCAGAAGCGGGCGTGCGCGAAGTCGCAGCGGATGCGCTGGGGGAGATCGAGAGCCGCGCCGCCACGCCGGCGCTCGTCGACGCGCTCGGCGATGGCGATCGCGGCGTCCGCCGCGCCGCCGTGCGCGCGCTGGGCGAGATCGAGGACCCCGCCGCCGCTCCCCCGCTGGCGCGCCTGCTGCGCGACGACGACGAGGGGATGCGGGTCGACGTCGCCCAGGCGCTGGGCGAGATCGAGGACCCGCGAGTCGTCGATGAGCTGGCGCGCTCCCTCGCCGACAGCTCGCCGGCCGTGCGCGCCGCGGCGGCCTCGGCGCTGGGCGAGATCGAAGACCCGCGCGCCGCGCCAGCGCTCGCCAAGGCGCTCACGGACAGCGACAGAGAAGTGCGCCGCCAGGCGGTCGGCGCGCTCGGCGAGCTCGACGGGCTGCGCCAGGCGCCGGCGCCCCTCATCGCGGCGCTCGGCGACAGCGACCCGGAGATCCGCAGCGAGGCCGCCTCGGCGTTGGCAGAGATCGGCGACCCCGCCGCCGCCCCGGCGCTCGGGCGAGCGCTGGCGGACGAGGTCGTCGAGGTGCGGCGCCAGGCCATCAAGGCGCTCGGCGAGCTGCACGGCGCCGAGGTGAGCAAGCTGCTGGTCGGCGCGCTCGGCGACCGCGATCCCGAGGTGCGTCGCGTCGCGGCAGAGGCGCTGGGCGAAGCCGACGAAGAGAACTAAGAAGGCGAGCCGCAAGGCGAGCATTCGTGTCGCGGAGCGGGCGACGCGCAAAGCGCGACGGCCGGGGAGCAACTAAGAGGGCGAGCTCCCGCGCGACGGCGGCCGGCGGTCGATCTGGTAGCGTTGGCGAACACCCGTTCGGTCGTTCGCTCGCTCCATGGAAGAAGCCGCCGTCCCGCGCATCCTCATCGTCGACGACGAGCCTTACATCCGCGAGCTGATCCAGCGCTGCTTGGAGATGGAGGGCTACGCGTGCCGCACCGCCGCGCACGCCGAAGCGGCGCTCGCCGCCCTCGCCGAGGGCGACTACGAGCTGCTGGTCTCCGACATCCACATGCCGGGCATGTCGGGCATGGATCTGCTCGCCATCGTGCGCCAGCGCCACCCCGATCTCGCGGTACTGATGGTCACCGGCGTCGACGACCGCAAGGTCGGCATCCAGGCGCTGCGCCTCGGCGCCTACGGCTACCTGATCAAACCTTTCGACGTCAACGAGCTGGCGATCAACGCCGCCAACGCCCTACAGCGGCGACAACTGGCGCTGCTGTCGCAGGCGACGCAGGACCGCCTCGAGGGCGAGGTGCGCCGCCGCACGACGCAGATCCGCCGGCGCGAGGAGGAGATCGCGCTGCGCCTGGTGGCGGCCGCGGAGTTCCGCGACACCGACACCGGCGCCCACGTCCGCCGCATCGGCCTCTACGCGGCGTCGTTGGCCAAGCTGCTCGGCTGGTCGAGCTCGCGCATCGACGACCTGCGCGTGGCGGCGATGATGCACGACATCGGCAAGATCGGCGTCCCCGACTCGATCCTGCTCAAGCCCGGCCCACTGCTGCCCGAGGAGTTCGAGATCATCAAGCAGCACACGGTGATCGGCGCCCGCATCCTCGAGCAGTCCGACATCAGCCTGCTGCAGATGGCGCGCGAGATCGCGCTCTCGCACCACGAGCGCTGGGAGGGCGGCGGCTACCCGGCGAACATCACCCGCGAGTCGATCCCCGAGAGCGCCAGGATCGTCGCCGTCTGCGACGTCTACGACGCGCTGATCCATGACCGCGTCTACCGCCGTGCCCAGTCCGAGCCCGAGGTGCTCGACTTCCTGCGCGGCCAGCGCGGCCGCCACTTCGACCCCCGCGTCCTCGACGCCTTCCTCGGCGAGTTCGACACCTTCCGCGCCATCCGCGAGGAGGTGCAGGGCGCGGTGGTGCCGTTGTAGACGACTCAGCGAGCGCCAGCCGCTACACTTTCGGCGTGAGCGATTTCGCCTGCGCGCCGTCGTCCGTCGACCGCCGTCTCTCGGTGGCGCCGATGATGGACTGCACGGACCGGCACTGCCGATCGTTTCACCGCGTGTTGACGCGGCGGACGCTGCTCTACACCGAGATGGTGACGACCGGCGCGCTGTTGCACGGCGACTGGCGGCGGTTCCTCGCCCATGAGCCGACCGAGCGGCCGCTGGCGCTGCAGCTCGGCGGCGACGATCCGGCGGCGCTGGCGGCGTGCGCCGAGCTGGCCGAGTCGCTCGGCTTCTGCGAGGTGAACCTCAACGTCGGCTGCCCGAGCGACCGCGTCCAGGCAGGGCGCTTCGGCGCTTGTCTCATGCGCGAGCCGCGGGTGGTCGCCGAGGCGGTGGCGGCGATGCGGGCGCGGGTGCGCATTCCGGTGACGGTGAAGCACCGGCTCGGCGTCGACGAGCAGGAGGGGTTCGCGCCGCTGGTCACCTTCGTCGACACGGTGGCTGCCGCGGGCTGCGAGGTCTTCGCCGTGCACGCGCGCAAGGCGTGGCTCGCCGGGCTTTCGCCGAAGGAGAACCGCGAGGTGCCGCCGCTCGACTACGACCTCGTCTACCGCCTCAAAGCCGAACGGCCGCGGCTCACGATCGTCCTCAACGGCGGCGTGCCGTCGCTCGCTGCGGCCCGCGAGCACTTGCGGCACGTGGATGGTGTGATGATCGGCCGCGCCGCGTATCACGAGCCCTGGCTCCTCGCGCGCGCCGACAGCACGATCTTCGGCGAACCGAGCGATCCCGTTGCGGATCGCGTTGCCGCCGTCGAAGCGTTCGTCCCCTACGTGGAGCGTCAGCTCGCCACCGGGCAGCCGCTCGCGCGCATCGCCCGCCACCTCGTCGGCCTCTTCCACGGCGAGCCGCGGGCGCGGCGCTGGCGGCAGATCCTTACCGAGGGCGCGCGGCTACGCGGCGCCGGCGTGGAAGTCATCGCCGACGCGCTCGCCGCCGTTCGCGCTCGGGAAGGACTCGCGGCGCACGTCGGGTGTAGGCTAGCCCCAGCGAGGACGTCGAGGATGCCCAAGTACGTGATCGAGCGCGAGATCGCCGGGGCCGGGAGCCTGTCGCCAGAGGAGCTGCAGGAGGTGTCGCTGCGCTCGCTCGCTTCTCTTCGCGAGCTGGGCCCGAAGATCCAGTGGCTGCACAGCTTCGTCACCGACGACAAGATCTACTGCGTGTACCTGGCGCCCGACGAGGACACCGTGCGGCGCCACGCCGAGATGACAGGCATCCCCGCCAGCCGCGTCTCGGCCGTCCGCCGCCTCCTCGACCCCACCAACGTCGCCTGAAATCAGGCGTCCTTGCCGGCGAGGCTCACCGCCGCCGGGAGTGGCATTCCTAGGCCGCGGCGCCAAGCGCCTTCCGCCTCGGCGGCCGGCAGCGCCGCGCGGGCGGCGGCAAGCGCGACCTCCAGCTCCCGCTTCTCTTCGCCGGCGAGCGGCGCGCCGATGCGCTGGCGCAGCGCCGCCGCCGCGCCCGCGAGCGTCAGCGCCCGCACGGCGCCCGCGTCTCCACCATCGGCGGCTCCGATGGCGAGCGCCTCGAGCAGCCGCGCGATGCCGCGGCGGTGGCGCAGCAGGTCGAACTGCGACAGCGCCTCGCGGTAGAGCTCGCGGGCGCGATCGTGCTCGCCGCGCCGCCGCGCCAGCGCGCCGAGGTCCGACAGCGAGCTGCCGATGCCCCACGCGCTGCCGAGGGCGCGGAAGGTGTCGAGGCCCTGCCGGCAGAGGCGCTCGGCGTCGTCGAGCTGACCCAGCTCGCGCGCCACCTCGCCGGCGTGGCTGATCGCCCAAGCCTGCGCCAGCGGGTCGCCACCGGCGGCGAAGCGAGCCGCCGCCTCGTCGTAGAGCTCGCGCGCCCGCTGATGACCGCCGCGCCGCCGCTCGAGGAATGCCACGTTGCACAGCGAGCGCGAGTACCCCGTCTCGTCGCCCAGCGCCTGCCAGGTGGCCATCGCCTCGTGAAGAGCCTCCGACGCGCCGTCGGCGTCGCTGGTGCGAGTGAGCGCCGAACCGAGACCGTTGAGCGCCACCGCCTCGCCCCACGTATCGCCCAGCTCGCGGTACAACGCGACGGCGGTGCGGTGTCGTGCCGACGCACCTTCGTAATCCCCCACCGTGTGTTGCAGCACGCCGGCGGAGAAGAGGGCGCGCGCCAGCTGCGCCGGGTGCTGGTGCGCGCTGGGCAGCACGACCACCGCCGCCAGCTGGCGCGTCCCCTCGGCGAGGTGCTCGGCGCGCTCCCAGAAGTGGAACAGGGCGACGGCGAGCCGCAGCCCCCACTCCGCGTTGCCGGTGGCGGTCAGGTGCGCGAGCGCGGCGAGCAGGTTGTCGTGGTCGGCCTCCAGCCGCGCCAGCCAGGCGGGGTCCTCGCCGCGCGCGAGGGCGGCGCCCCCTTCTTCGGCGAGCACCAGGAAGTAGGCAGCGTGGGCCCGACGGACGCGCTCCTCCTCGCCGCTCGTGCCCAACCAGCGCAGCGCTCCCTCGCGGATCGTCTGCAGCATGGCGAAGCGCGGCTCGCCGGCGACATCGTCTCCGGTGGCGACCAGCAGGCTCTTGTCGGCGAGCGAGGCGACCCCGTCGACGGGCTCGAGCCCCAGCTCGTCGAAGGGATCGGCGACGCCGTGCACCGCCTCCAGCGTGAAGCCGCCGGAGAAGACGCCGAGGCGCCGAAACAGCGTTTGTTCAGCCGCGGAGAGCAGCTCGTAACTCCAGTCGATCGTGCGCTGCAGCGTCTGCTGGCGGCCGGGCAGATCGCGCGCGGCGCCGCCGGGGAGCGCCTGGCCGGCCTCGAGCCGCGCCAGCATCGCCTGCGGCGAGATCAGCCGGCAGCGCGCGGCGGCGAGCTCGAGCGCCAGCGGCAGCCCGTCGAGCCGCGCGCACAGCCGCGCCACGCTCTGCGCGTTGTCGGCGGTGAGCGCGAAGCCGGGCTTGGCGGCGCGGGCGCGGTCGACGAACAGCGACACCGCCGGCGATCGGCCGATCTCGTCGAGCGACGCCACCGTCTCCGCCACCGAGAGCGGGGGCACCAGCAGGTCGTGCTCGCCGTAGACGTGCAGCACCTCGCGGCTGGTGACCAGCACTTGCAACACCGGGACCGCCTGCAGCAGCTCCCCCACCGCCGGCGCGGCGTCGACGATCTGCTCGAAGTTGTCGAGCACCAGCAGCATCGGCCCGCCGCGCGCCACGTCCTCGCGAATGGCGTCGAGCGGCAGGAGTGCCACCGCGTCGCCGAATCCCAGCTCGCGCGCCACCGTCGGCAGCAGCAGCGCCGGGTCGTCGAGGTTGGCGAGCGACACGAACAGCACCCGCCGCGAGGCGGCGGCAGCGACTTTTTCCGCGACGGCGAGGGCGAGGCGGGTCTTGCCGGTGCCACCGGGACCGCTCAAGGTGAGCAGACGGACGGCCGGATCGGCGAGCAGGGCCAGGATGCGCTGCAGCTCCTCGTCGCGGCCGACGAGTGGCGTGCGCGCCGCAGGCAGCGCCGCGCCGGGGCGAACGCCGCCGAGCCGCACCTCGGAGAGCACCTGGCGCAGCAGCGCCGCGACCTCGCCGGTGTCGTCGTAGCGGCGCGTCGGGTCCTTGGCGAGGCAGCGGCGGACGATGAAGTCGAGGCGCGGCGGCGCCTCGGGGCGCAGCAGCGCGATCGGCGGCGGTTCGTCGCGCAGCGTCGCGGCCAGCACTTCCGGCATCGAGCGCCCGTCGAACGCCTTCCGGCCGGTGACCATCTCGTAGAGGATGGCGCCGAGCGAGAACTGGTCGGCGCGGCGATCGACCTCGCCGCCGGTGAACGTCTCGGGGGCCATGAAGCCGAGGGTGCCGAGGATCGTGCCTTCGCCGGTGAGGCGCAGGGTGGCGGCGTCGGAGTCGCCCGTTCCGGCGCCGGCAGGTCGCGGCGTGCGGAACAGCGCGAGACCGAAGTCGAGCACCTTGGCGACGCCGCTCTCGGTGACGACGACGTTCTCGGGCTTGAGGTCGCGGTGGACGACGCCGCGCTCGTGCGCCGCGGCCAGTCCCTCGGCGATCTGGATGCCCAGCTCGAGCACCCGCTCGAGCGGCAGCGTCTTGGTGAAGCAGGCGCGCAACGACTCCCCCTCGACCAGCTCCATCACCAGGTACGGCGCGCCATCGTGGTCGCCGACGTCGAAGATGGTCACAACGTTGGGGTGCATGAGCGAGGAGGCGGCGCGCGCCTCGATCTCGAAGCGCGTGTAGACCGAGTCGCCCTCGCGCGGCTCGCGCGTCCGGCGGCGGCCGATCACCTTGATGGCGACGTCGCGGCCGAGGCGCGGGTCGCGGGCGCGGAAGACCTCGCCCATGCCGCCCTCGCCGATGTGCTCGACGAGCTCGAAACGGCCAAGGCGGTCGCCGACGGCGAGGCCGGCGCCCGCCGCGTCCTCGATGGACGAGGCGTGGGTCGTCTCGCGCTCGCTCATCCGGACGTCGGAGCCGCCGGCGGGGCGAGTGCCGCGAGCTCGACGGCCATCGCCGCACCACCACGCAGGGTCTGGTAGACGACGCAGTAGCGCTCCGTGAGCTCGAGCAGCTTCGCCACGGAAGCGGGCGGCGCGTCGGTGTCGAGCTCGACGGTGAGCCGGATGGAGCGGAACCCGACGGGAGCGTCGCGCGCCACGCCGAGCGTGCCACGGAAGTCGAGCTCGCCCGCCGCATGAAGCCGGCCGCCGCGCACGGCGATGCCGAGCGCCGTCGCCACCGCTTGCAGCGTCACGCCGGCGCACGCCACGAGCGCCTGCAGCAGCATGTCGCCCGAGCAGGCGAGCTCACCGGTGCCGCCGGTGGCGGGGTGCAGGCCGGCGGCGACGAGCGCGCGCCCGGTCTCCACCGAGCAGCTGACGCCTTCCCCGAGCTGCCCCTCCGCGGTCAGCGTCACCACTCCGGCCGCGGGATCATCGCGGTACTTCGCCTTGAGCGGCGCCTGCAGCGCCCGCAGCTCCTCGGCGTTGTTCACGCCGTTTCCTTCGCCCGGTGCTTCAGCATGTCCTTCCCCGCCGGCCGTACCCGGCGATGCAGCCGCTCCTCGGCCGCCCGGATCAACCGGTCCAGCCCTTCGCGCTTCTGCGCCGAGAGCGCGACGCCGTCGAAACGTTCCGCGAGCCCCTCCGCGGTCTCCGCCTCCAGCAGGTCCGCCTTGTTGAGCACCATCAAACGCGGAATCTCGGCGAGCTCGAGGTCAGTGAGCAGCGCCTCGACGGCCGCGATCTTGCGCTCGAGCTCGGGGTCGGCGGCGTCGACGACGTGCAGCAGCAGGTCGGCGTCGGCGAGCTCTTCGAGCGTGGCGCGGAAGGCGGTGACGAGGTCCTTCGGCAGGTCGGCGATGAAGCCGACGGTGTCGGTGATCACCACCTCGCCCTCGCGCGGGAAGCGTAGGCGGCGACTGGTGGGATCGAGGGTGACGAACAGCTCGTTTCTCGCCTCGACCTCGCTGTTGGTGAGCGCGTTGAGCAGCGTGCTCTTGCCGGCGTTGGTGTAGCCGATGATCGACAGCACCGGCAGCGCCGACTCGCTGCGCTGGCGGCGCCGCAGGGCGCGCTCGCGCGACAGCCGCTCGAGCCGCTCCTCGAGGTTGCGGATGCGGTCGCGGATGCGGCGGCGGCCGATCTCGAGCACCGTCTCGCCGGGTCCCCGGCCGCCAATGCCGCCGGTGAGGCGCGAGAGCCCCGCGTCCTTCTCGGTGAGCCGCGGCAGCGAGTACTTGAGCTGCGCCAGCTCGACCTGCAGCTTGCCCTCGCTGCTGCGCGCGCGCTGCGCGAAGATGTCGAGGATCAGCTGCGTGCGGTCGATGGCCTTCATGCCGGTCGCGTCCTCGAAGGCGCGCGCCTGCGCCGGCTTGAGGTCGACGTCGAAGATCGCCACCTCGGCGCGCTGCCGCATCCCCTGCAGCACGATGTCCTCGAGCTTGCCGGGGCCGACCACCGTGCGCGGGTGGATCTGCTTGCGCCGCTGCCGCACGATGCCGGCGACGGCGACGTCGGCGGCGCGCACCAGCTCCACGGTCTCGGCGAAGCGCTCGTCGTCGGCGCTGACTCCGATGACCAGCGCGCGCTCCTGCCCGACCACCGCGGAGTCGCGGGCGAGCCGGGCGCTCTCGGCCTCGAGCGCCGCCATCGTCTGCTCGAAGTCGAGGTCGAGACGGTGCACGTCGGGGACGACGACGCGTTGAAACGGCGGCTCCTCGTCGCCGGCGCCAGGGAGCAGATAGGCGACCTCGACGCGCCCCGCGCCGCCGTCGGGCAGCGCCTCGATGGCGGCCACCATGTCGAGCCGCAGCAGCGCCAGGTCGTTGAGGTCGTCCTGCGTCACCGGCTCGCCGCGCAGGTGGGTGTGCACCAGGCGCAGGCCGCGAAAGCGCGACGGCCCGCCGCGCAGGCGGCCGACGTCGGGCAGGTCGAGCTTGGTGGCGTCGCCGACGATGACGTTGCGGATGGTGCCCTCGCGGCCGATGAAGACGCCCACCTGGCGGCCGATCGAGCGCGACACCTCGGCGAGGTGGCGAGCCAGCTCGGGCGACACCACCTCGCTCGGCGGCACCCGCCGCCGATAGGTGCGTTCGAGGGCGCGCTCGTCGGAAGGCTTGAGGCCGCGGGTGTTGCCGTGGAGGGTCGAGATGGGTCGCGGCCTCGCGTTCCGACGAGGCAGGACGCTACCGCTTGAGCTGTGCCACCTGCAAGGTCACCATGCGGCCGAGCAGCGAGTCGCTGTCGAGGGTGTCGGGGTCGGAGATCGCGAGCTGTCCCGTGACCTCGAAGGTGAACGCCCCGAAGGCGACCGATGGGACGAGGAACGAGCCGAGGTCGATGAGCACGCTGGCCGTTCCCGCTCCCGTCGGCGCCTCGCTCGTCGTGCCCAGGAGCTGGCCGGCGGCGTCGCGCACGGTGACGGTGTACTCCATGAGGTTCTCGCCGACCACGGCGCCCGACGGGTGCGAGAGGGTGACCTTGAGGTGCGTGGTGCCGAACGGCACGTTGGTGGCGAAGGTGCGCTGGTCGCTGCCGGCAACCGCCACGCGCGGCGCGTCGTAGGTCCAGAGGTCCGACCGCTGGACGGTGAACCCGTCCGCGGCGAGCACCCGCTGGTCCGCCCGCGCCTGCGCCTTGGGGATCTCCTTCATCCAGGTCTTCGCGCGCGCGAGGTCGACAGCGGCGGCGAGGTCGACGTGGCCGTAGCCCACTTGCCAGAACGGCAGCGCGCTGCCGCCGGCGGCGGCGAGCACCGGCTGCGCCGTCGCCTGCAGCACGGAGCGCAGCTGATCGGGCGTCAGGCTCGGGTTGGCTTGACGCAGCACCGCCATCGCGCCGGCCACGTGCGGCGACGCCATGCTGGTCCCCGAGGCGGTCGCGTTGCCGTACGGCGGGCAGGCGCGTACCGCCGTTCCCGCCGTGCTGCAGGTGGACGAGATGCTGACGCCCGGCGCCGTCACGTCCGGGTGGTAGACGCCGATGCGGTCGCCGCTGAACGTGGTGTGGCCGCCGGCACCGATGGTCACGGGCGCTGAGTTGTCGAAGACGAGGCCGTTGGAGCTGAAGTCGCCGCGCACGTGGCTGACGCTCTCCGCCGCCACCGAGATCACCCACGGCGCCTCGCTGAACGGGTTGAGGCTCATCTCGGCATTGCCGTAGCCGCTGTTGCCGGCGGCGAAGACGACCGCCACGCCGAGGTCGGCCACCGCCTTGGTGACCACCGCCACCGGATCGCGCGGGTCGAACTGACGGAACGAGTTGCCCCACGAGTTGTTGACCACGTCGACGCCCCAGAGGTCGGGCTGGTCGAGCAGGTGGTCGTAAGCGGTGACGACCGCGGTAGTGAAGAGCACTTCTCCAATCGAGTAGCAGACCAGCGAAGCGTCGGGTGCCACCCCGAGCCGGCCGCCGGTGGGGTCGGTCGTCGAGTCGGCGGCGATGATGCCGGCCACGTGCGTGCCGTGGCCGCCGCCGATGTCGCTGTTCTGGTACGGACCCATCTCGACCGGCACGGCGATGGTGTTGGTGCCGTCGGGGCGCACGTTGGCGTACTCGCCGCTGTAGAGCTTGACGTTGTGGACGACGTGGTCGGCGAGGTCCGGGTGGCTGGCGTCGCAGCCGGAATCGACGACGGCCACCGTCACGCCGGCGCCGGTCAGGCCGGCGGCGCGCGGCAGGGAGGCGCCCATGGCATTCGCCGAAGCGGTGTCGAAGAGCTCGACTGCTTCGTCGGGATAGACGTCGGTGGCGCGGCCGGTGGCGACCGCGGCCTGCATCGCCGCCACGGGCCCGAAGACGAGAGCCAGCGGCACGTGCTTCATCGGCTGCGTCGCCAGCCCGAGGGACTGCAGGGCCGCCACGTCGACGGCGGTGGGAACGGCATCGAACGTGGCGATGCCGCGGGCGAGCGCGGCGCCGTCGTAGGCGGCGAGCAGGCGGTTCAAACCGAGGTGGGGCTCATCGCCGATCGGAAGCTGGGCGGCCGCGGGCGCCGCAACGAGCGCGAGGCAGAAGGCAAGCACCTGGAACGGTGGGCGTCGCATGGTTGACCTCCTCTTGCGGGCGCGGAGGCCGCCTGAACGGGCGCCCTGCCGCACCGCCACCGTAGGGAACTTCGCGCCGGCGCCCCATGAGGAATGGACCCCAGAGCGCACGGCGAGAACTCTTCAGGCGCGGCGCGAGCGCCGATCTCCGCAGGTCAAGGCGAGCTGGCGCCGGCCCGCGGCGGCGTCGAGTCGCGTGGCGGCTCGTCGCCGGCCTCCGCCGCCTCG
>DATNCU010000127.1:0-2810 GCA_035607145.1 Thermoanaerobaculia bacterium | reverse complement strand
GTAAAGACCAATGCCGGTGCCGCTCTGTTTGGTGGTGAAGTGCATGTCGAAGATGCGCTCGCGCAGCTCCGGCGGAATGCCGGGGCCGGTGTCGGCGATCCGCACGCGCACCCGGTCGGCCCCATCACGCTCGAGCGCCATCGAGAGCGTGCCGCCCTCGGGCATCGCCTCCAGCGCGTTGATGGCGATGTTGAGCGCCGACTGCTTGATCTGGTCCCGAAGGGCGACGACGGTGACCATCTCCTCCGGCACCGTCACCGCGAGCGTCACGTACTGCTGCCGCGCCTGCGGGTAGAGCAGCGCCTCGATCTCTTCGAGCACGCCGCGCAGGTCGAAGGGCTCGGCCTTCTCCGCCGGCGGTGCCGTCTGCGCGAGCAGCACGTCGAGCGCGCGCCGCAGCCGCTGCAACTCCTGCTCGATGACGGTGACCCAACGCTGCTGCTTGGTCTCGAGGTCCTCGCGCCGGGGTGTGGTCGGGTCGAGTGAACGGCGGAGAAGCTCGAGGTTGAGCACCATGGCGTTGAGCGGCGCGCGCAGGTCGTGCGCAACGCCGCGGTAGACACGGGTCAGGGCACGCAGCTGCGCCGCCATTCGCAGGTCGAGCTCGACGGCATGCAGCAGCTCGCGGTCGCGGAGTTGCACCAAGTGTCCGGCGTTTCCTTCTTCGTCGAGTGGATAGACCTGGCAGCGGATGCGGCGTGGCTTGCCTAGTGGCTTGTCTAGGCCGCTGACCTCGAGGTCTGCCTGATTGCCGCTCTCCCGGTCCGGGGGGCCGTTCTGCAAGATCCTTTCCAGGGGCGCGAGCGCGACTCGCCAGTCCTCGGCCGAGGCGTCGTCGGCGACGCCAAGCAGCTCGCGCGCCGGCGTGCTCGCGAACTCCACCTGCCGCTCGCGCGACAGCAGCACCAGGCCGACGTCCACCATGTCGGCGAGCCGCTGCAGCCGGCGGTCGGCGGCGAGGGTCTTCTTCCGTTCCTGACGCAGCTCGCGGCCGAGGCGGCCGGCGACGGCGAGGGCGGGGGCGAGCTCCTCCGGCGCCGCCGCTCCGGCCTCTGTGGCTTCGCCGCCGCTCGCCGCGCGCTCGAGGGCGGCGACGAGCTGGTCGTTGCGCCGCCGCAGCTGCTGGTGCACGGCGTAGGAGAGGCCCGCCACCAGCAGCAGGCCGCCGAGGGCGCCGAGGAAGAGCCGCCGGCGTAGCGCGGCGTAGAGCGGCTCGAGCCGCGAGGCGTCGAGCCCCAGCCGCAGGTAGCCGATCAGCTCGGCATTGCGCCGCAGCGGGAGTAGCAGCACGTAGGCGCGCCCGCGGCGCCCCTCGCCGGTGCGCTCGACGTGGAGGATCGGCTCAGGCCGGCTGCCGAACACCTCCGCCGGTAGCGGCGCACGGCGGGCGGTGCGTTCGAAGCTCTCGCTGGCGAAGATCTCGCCGCTGCGGTCGACCACCTCCAGCGAGTGCACGGTGGTCGAGCGTCGCGTCACGTCCTGCAGCTCGCCGATGAGGCGGAAGCGGTCGGCCGGCGTTCCCTCGAGCAGGTCGCTCACCAGCTGCTCGTCGAGCGCCGCGGCCACCTCCGACGCCACCAAGTGGGCGGTGTCGTCCATGACGGTGGCGGCCGCCTGGTCCAGAGCCTCGTTGGTCCACCAGGCGAGCGCCGCCACCAGCAGCAGGTAGAGGGCGAGCGGCAGCACCGCCCGCTGCCACGGCAGACGCATGCCCGGTAGTCTGTCATCCGGGTCCAATCTCACCCCTGTCCTCCCTGCCCTCCTGCCCCTCGAGGGGCAGGAGGGTCCAGAGTCCAACTGGGGGTTGGTGGCTGCCGAGCGCTCGCGCTTCCGGGCTACGACGGCCGCGCTTCCAGGCTCGACGGGAGCTCGCTCTCGACGGTGAGCAGGCGCCCTTCGGCGAGCTCGCGGTCGTCGAGCAGCTCGGGCGGCGCGAGGCGCTTCACCCAGCGGCGCGCGACAGCGGCCCACTGCGGCGCCGTCGGATCACCGCTGCTCTCGCTCACCGCCGCGCGGTCGACGAGCAGGCTGCCGGCGTAGGCCGAGGCAAGGCAGAGCGCGACGCGACGCGCGCTCGCCGCCAGCCGCTCGGGTTCGGCCGCTTCGGACTCGAGGGTGGTCGCGGCAGCGGCGAGCGTCTCGATCACGCGGCGGCCGAGCGGGCTCGGCACCAGGCGCAGGCGGAACTCGACGTCGGCGAGCAGCGCCGGCAGCGCCTCTTCGCGCGCGATCGCCCGCAAGGCGTCGAGGGAGAGCACGTTGGTGGTGCCCTCCCAGATGGGCAGCACCTGCGCGTCGCGCAAGAGGCGCGGCAGGCCGGTGTCCTCGACGTAGCCGGCGCCGCCGAAGCACTCGAGCGCCTCGCTCGCCACCGCCACGGCCTGTCTGCCGGTGAAGAGCTTGACCAGCGGCGTGAGCAGGCGCAGCAGCGCGCGCTCGGCGGCGGTCGCCTCGCCGGTCTCCTCGCGCCCTTGCAGGCTCGCGGCGCGGAAGAGCAGCACCAGGCCCGCCGCCACCTCGGTCTGCATCGCCGAGAGAGTCTCGCGATGAAGCGCGTGCTCGATGAGCGGCCGGCCGAAAGCGTGGCGGCGGCGCGCGTAGTCGCCGGCGAGGTCGACGGCGCGCCGCATGCCGGCGACGGCGGCGTTGGCGTTGTAGACGCGCGTCACGTTCATCAAGGTGGCGATGGTGCGCACGCCGGCGCCGGGCGTGCCGACGAGCAGCGCCGGCGTGCCCTCGAGCGTCAGCTCGGCGGTGGGTAAAGCGCGCGTGCCGAGCTTCTCCTTGAGGCGCTCGAGGCGGATCCCTTG
>DATNCU010000111.1:0-6004 GCA_035607145.1 Thermoanaerobaculia bacterium | reverse complement strand
GGCTCCAACGGCACCAACAGCCGCCGGCTCATGGGACCGCTGCCTCCGGCCGGACAGTGGGTGCGGCTCGAGGTGCCGGCGAGCATCGTGGGTCTCGAGAACCGGACCCTCAACGGCATGGCGTTCACCCTCTTCGGCGGCAAGGCCACCTGGGACCACGCCGGCAAGGGGCAGCACTACGAGCCGGCGAGCACGCGCACGGTGACGGTGGACGTCGCCACGGCCGACGGCACCGCGGTGGCGGGGGCGGACTACGTGGCGCTCGCGACCACGCTGACCTTCGCGCCGGGCGAGATCGCCAAGACCGTCGCCGTCGACGTCATCGGCGAGAAGCTCGAGGAGCCCGACGAGACCTTCCTCGTACGCCTCGCGCACCCCACCAACGCCGCGCTGCTGCGCGCCGAGGCGGTGGGCACCATCCTCGACGACGACCTCTTCACCATCGACGCCGCCGACCTCTACCTGGTGGAGAGCAAGCCCAACGCGCCGCTCAAGCTCACCTTGAACCGCGCCAGTGAGGACCCGATCAGCGTCCACGTCACCACCGTCGACGACGTGGCCGTGGCGTCGCAGGACTACACCGCCACCGCGCAGACGGTGACCTTCCCCCCAGGCAGCACGTCCCAGACGGTGCCCATCCCGCTCACCGACGACACCGCGCAGGAGGGGCCGGAGCGGTTCTGGGTCGACCTCTCCGAGGTCACCAACGCCCACCTCGCGCGCACCCGCGTCGGCGTCCACCTGCTCGACGACGAGAAGCCGGCGAGCTATCCGCTCGCCACCACCGTCCGCGACTTCAAGGCGCCGCATCCCGACATCCACAACTGCGGCAGCGTGCCGCGGCCGGCGACCTTCCTCGCCGCCGACGGCAAGCCCGCCTACGGCACCGGAGGCACCGGCGCCGCCAACTTCGCCCAGTGGTACCACGACACCACGGGCGTCAACCTCGACGCCGGCTTCGACGTGACGCTGACCAACAGCGCGACCGGTTACAAGTCGACACCCGTCGAGTTCCTCCCCATCGACGGCAAGCTCTTCGGCAACGACGGCGGCGGCCACAACTACAACTTCACGGCCGAGATGCACGCCTGGTTCACCTACGAGCCCGGCGCCACCTTCACCTTCGCCTCCGACGACGACGGCTGGTGCTTCATCAACAACCAGCTGGCCGTCGACAAGCCGTCCTGCCACGGTTTCAGCGCCGGTACGGTGACGATGTCCACCATCGCCGCCACCTTCGGCCTCGTGCAGGGGGAGTCCTACCGCGTCGACTGCTTCCAGGCCGAGCGCGCCCAGGGCACCGCCAACTTCTACTTCGAGACCCCCCTCTACCTGCAGCAGTTCGAGCCCGGCATGCTGCAGATCGTGCCGCAGGCGGCGACGATCGCCGAAGGCGCCACCGCGCCGCTGCAGGTGGAGCGCATCGGCGGCTACTTCGGCACGGTGAGCGCCAGAGCCGCTTCGACCAGCGGCACCGCGACGCCGAACGTCGACTTCACCGCCGTCGACTTGCCCATCGTGCGCACCAACGGCCAGAAGCAAGCGGTGCCGGTCAACGTCGTCACCACCAACGACAGCGCCGCCGAGGGCGAGGAGACGGTGCGC
Source organism: Thermoanaerobaculia bacterium (assembly GCA_035607145.1). GTDB lineage: Bacteria > Acidobacteriota > Thermoanaerobaculia > Multivoradales > JAIOJS01 > DASYQD01. The sequence continues at coordinate 4,399 of DATNCU010000111.1, read as the reverse complement.
CTCGACATCGTGCAGCCGAGCCCGCCGAGCATCGTCGGTCCGTTCAGCACCTCGACGCTGCGGATCGTCGACGACGAGTCGCTGCCGGTGCCGACGCTCCTGTCGCCCATCGTTTCCGAGGGGTATCGCGACGACATCCTGATGGTGCCGATCGTCCTGCAAGGGCAGAACCTCTACGGCGTCACCCTCAGCTACGCCACCGCCAACGGCACCGCCATCGCCGGCAGCGACTACCAGGCGACCAGCGGCACCCTGACCTTCCCGGTCGGCGTCACCCGCCAGCTGCTCGCGGTGCGCACCTTCGGCGACGCCAACGCCGAGGCCGACGAGACGTTGGACCTCGTCTTCACCGGCGGCGGCATCCTCGGCGGCAGCGCGCGCCTGACGCTCACCCTCGCCAACGACGACGGCTGCGCCACGCCCAACCTGGTGCAGAACCCGAGCTTCGACCAGGCGCACAGCACGCCGACCACCGTGCCCTCCTGGACCACCGTCGTCGGCGACTGGACCTTCGTCACCTCGGGCGGCTACGACAACAGCAGCGGCTACGCCTACGCCGGCAACTCGCCCCTTGGCGAGCTGTACCAGGACGTCGACGTCAGCGGCTTCGCGCCCTTCGTCGACCAGGGCGGCAAGCGCTTCGCCTTCCGCATCGCGCTGTGGTCCGGCGACGGCGTCGACCGCACGCAGGTCATCCTCGAGTACCGCAACGCGAGCAAGCAGCTCATCTCGAGCTTCGACCTCCAGGAGTGGCTGGAGATCTCCGACTGGGGCATCCTGTCGACGGTGCAGACGGTGCCGGTGGGCACGCGCTTCGTGCGCATCCGCGTCACCTCCGTCGTCTACTCCGGCACGCAGAACAACGCCCACTTCGACGGCGTCCAGCTCCAGGGCCTCGGTCTGCCGGGCTTCGTGCCGGTCGACAACGGAGTCGCCGAAGGCCAGGCGGGGCTGACGCCCTCGTCGATGACCGTCAACCTGACCTGCCCGGCGACGACGCCGGTCTCCGTCGAGTGGGGCACGGTCGACGTCACGGCGCACGCGGGCGAGGACTACCAGGGCGGCATCGGCACGCTGACGATCCCCGCCGGCAGCAGCGCGGGGAGCATCCCGCTCACCATCCTCGGCGACACCGTCGCGGAAGGCACGGAGACCTTCAAGGTGCGCCTGCAGGCCGCGAGCGGCGCCGCGATCGTCAAGCCCGAGGCCACCTTCACCATCACCGACGACGAGACCAAGCTCTCGATCCTCGGCGACACCAAGAACGAGGGCAACAGCGGCAGCACCATCGTCGACCTCAAGGTGAGCCTCGACAAGCCGCTCGCCACCCTGCCGGTCACCGTCGACTACCGCACCGAGCCCTCCACCGCCCTCGCCGGCGAGGACTTCGTCGCCACCTCCGGCACCCTCACCTTCGCGCCCAACGAGACGCAGAAGGCGATCTCCGTCGAGATCCTCGGCGACACCAAGGTGGAGCCCGACGAGGAATTCTTCGTCGTCCTCAGCAACCCCAACAACGCCGCCATCGCCGTCGATCGCGCGACGGTGAAGATCCGCCAGGACGACATCCCGATCACGATCAGCGACGCCACCGTGATCGAGGGCGACGCGGGCACCACGGCGGCGGTGTTCGTCGTCTCGATGCCGGAGACGAGCACGGCCACGGTCTCCGTCTCCTGGCGGCTCGACCCGCTCAACGCCACGCCGGACGTCGACTACGTGGCGCCCGTCCCGGCGACGCAGACGTTGACGTTCGGGCCCGGGCAGACGCGCCAGACGATCACCATCCCGGTCAAGGGCGACACCCTGGTCGAGAGCGGCGAGATCTTCTACGTCCGCCTCTTCTCGCCGGTCAACGCCACCCTCCTCGACGACGAGGCCATGGGCACCATCGCCGACGATGACGACTGCCCGAGCCCCAACCTGCTCGCCAACCCGAGCGGCGAGCTGCCGCTCGTCGGCGGCGAGATCCCCGGCTGGACCGAGGTCAAGGGAACGACGTGGACCACTGTCGGCATCAGCGGCGGCGTCGTCGACGGCGTCCAGGGCTTCTTCGCCGGCTCCGTCGCCGAGGCCGAGCTGCGGCAGGACGTCGACGTCTCGGCGTACGCCCAGTTCATCGACGCCGGAGCGCAACGCTTCCTGCTCCAGGGCTTCGTGCGCTCGGCGGCCGAGACGCCGGCCGACCCGGGGCGGATCGCGATCGACTTCCTCGACGCGGGCAAGAACTTCCTCGACGGCGAGCAGAGCCCCGAGTACGTCAACGTCACCCCCAACTGGCAGGCGATCCCCATCCTGCACACGGCGCCGGCGGGGACTCGCTACCTCCGTGTCCGCCTGATGGCGCGGCGCCTCAGCCCCGGCAACCTCGACGCCTACTTCGACGCCTTCAGCCTGCGCTCGCTCACCACGCCGGTGGTGACGATCAACGACCGCGCCCAGAAGGAGGGCAGCGCCGGCACCATCAGCGTCGCCTTCACCGTCCGTCTCAGCTGCCCGGCCACCGGGGCGGTGAGCGTCCCCTACCAGGCGACCGGCACCAACGCGACGGTGGGCAGCGACTTCCTGGCGACGGCGGGCACGCTGACCGTGCCGGCCGGCCAGACCTCCGGCCTCATCCAGGTGCCGATCGTCGGCGACACCACGCTCGAGGCGGACGAGGGCTACCTCGTCACCCTCGGCAGTCCCACCGGGCCCGCCGTCCTCAACGACGGCACCGGCCTGGGCACCATCGTCGACGACGACGGCGACAAGCTGACTCTCGTCGGCACCATCCGCGACTTCACCACCGCCCACCCCGACTTCGAGGGGCTCATCGCCTTCGATCCGGGCATCGTCACCCCGCAGCTCGGCGCCGACCTGAAGCCGGTCTACGCCGGCCAGGCGAACAACCCGACCACGCACGGCCAGGCCTTGTTCGACCAGTGGTACCGCGACGTGCCCGGCGTCAACCTGCCGACGGAGTACTGGATCCGGCTGAGCCAGAACGGCTCGATCTACAGCTACAGCAGCGACGCCTTCTTCCCGATCGACAACCAGCTCTTCGGCAACCAGGGCTTCGGGCACAACTACCACTTCACCTACGAGGTGCACACCTCGTTCACCTACCACGGCGGCGAGGTCTTCACCTTCAACGGCGACGACGACGTGTGGGTCTACATCAACAACAGGCTGGTGGTGGACCTCGGCGGCGTGCACGGGTCGATGAGCGCCACCATCCGCCTCGACGACCTGGCGGCGAGCATCGGCATCGTCCGCGAGGGCACCTATGGGTTCGACTTCTTCTTCGCCGAGCGCCACTGCTGCGGCTCGAACTTCCGCATCGACACCACGATCGCCCTCGACCGTTCGCAGCCGGGGACTCTCCAGCTCGCCACGGCGACGCTGAGCGCCGGCGAGGCGGCCGGCCAGGCGCTGGTGACCGCCACGCGCACCGGCGGCAACGACGGGCGCGTGACGATCGACTACGCCGCGGCTCCGGGCACTGCGACAGCCGGCCAGGACTTCACGCCGGTCACCGGCACCCTGGTGTGGGAGGACGGCGACGACACTCCGAAGACGTTCGCCGTGCCCATCCTCGACGACACGGTCGTCGAGCCGAACGAGACCGTGCTGCTGGCGCTGCAGAACCCCGGCGGCGGCGCCGGCCTCGGCACCCCGAGCACAGGGACGCTGACAATCGTCGACGACGACGCGCGTCCGGCGCTCGGCGCGACGAAGACCGACCTCCTCGTCGGAGACGCGGATGGCGACGGCGCCGCGGGGCCCGGCGACACCCTCGAGTACCGGATCGTGGTGTCGAACAGCGGCACGGCGGCGGCCAGCAACGTGACGGTCTCCGACAGCGCGCCCGCCAACACCAGCATCGTGCCCGGCTCGGCGACGACGACCGCCGGCACCATCCAATCGGAGAGCCCACTCCAGGTGCTGGTGCCGCAGCTCGCCGTGGGAGCGAGCGTCACCGTCACCTTCCGCGTGCGGCTGGACGCCAACATCCCTGCCGCCGTCACGCAGGTGAGCAACCAGGGCGGCGTCGCGGCGACCGGCGTGGCGCAGCAGCTCACCGACGATCCCGACACGACCGCGGCCGGCGACCCGACCGTGACTCCCATCGTCAACCGGCCGCAATTGAGCGCCCTGAAGACCGCGACGCTCGCCGAGGACCGCGACGGCGACGGCACGCCCAGCCCCGGCGACGTGCTCGCCTATCAAGTGGTGATCCGCAACGCGGCCGGCAGGCCGGCTACTTCGGTCGTCTTCCGCGACGTCGCCCCGCCGTTGACGACGGTGGTCGCCGGTACCGTAACCACCGACCGCGGCAGCGTGGCGACCGAATCGCCGGTCGAGGTGGCGATCGGCACGCTGGCCGTCGGCGAGTCGGCGACCGTGCGCTTCCGGA
>DATNCU010000109.1:0-5052 GCA_035607145.1 Thermoanaerobaculia bacterium | reverse complement strand
AGATCCACGGGAAGGCCGTAGACAACAGGTCCGAGTAGGCCACCTCGCGCGGCGACCAGGCGCCGAGCCGGTGGGCGATCAAGTAGAAGACGTTCTCGTAGGCGAAGAAGAAGCAGGTGAGAGTGAGGCCGACCAGCGTGGCGAGGAACGCCTCGCGCGTGCGCCACGCGCGCAGGCGCAGGAACGAGGTAAGCGACAGGCTCGCCGGGAAGCGCTCGCGGTAGATCGGCTCGGCGGCGGCGGCGAGCAGCAGGATCAGCACGCCGACGGCGAGCCCGCTCGCGACCGCGATCAGCACGCGGCTGACGAGGAAGCCGGCGAACGACGAGGTCGTGTCGTAGCCGTAGAGCTCCGACGGCACGCTGTTGAGCCCCGACACCGCGAGCAGCACGAAGGTGATGCCGCCGAGGATGGCAGCCGCCCGCCAGCGCACGTCGCCCCGCCGCACGCGGGTGGCGAGGAACGCCAGCATCGCGATCACCGTGAGCAGCAGCAGTAGGTTGTCAACGAGATTTGCCGTCTCGTTCTTCGAGCGCAGCTTCTGGTAGCCGCGCACCCAGGTGTCGGGCACCTTCAGCCACTCGCGGTAGCCGGCGACGGCGCCGCCCGCGACGTCGACGGCGACGCGGTAATCGGCGCCTTGCACCTCGCTGCCGATCACCTTCCAGGTGAACGAGTGGTCGGTCCGGTGCGGCCGCTTCTGCGTCGAGTCCTCGACGAAGGCGAGTGAGGCCAGCGGCCGGCCCATGGTAGTGGCGAGGAAGGTCTCCGCGAGTCGACGCGCCTCGTCGACCGGCAGGTCGGGCCCCGGCGCGTCCTCGGCGAGTAGGTGCTGGAAGCCGACGACTTCACCCTTGGTGGTCACCTCGACCGCCAGCTCCTCCTTCTGCAGCGGCCGGAACCACCGGTGCTGCCAGCGCCAGAGGCGGACGGTGGTCTCAAGGAGGCGGTTGGATTCGGCGACTCCGAGCTCGCGCTCGAGGAAGGTCTTCTGCTGGTCGTCGAAGCCGAAGACGGCGGCATGGCGGTAGGGCTTGGAGTCGAGGTGCAAGCGGGCGAGGAACGCCTCGGCAACGGGGACCGAGGTGGCGCGGGTGACGCGGAACTCGATCGAGGCCTCGGGGAAGGCGAGGAAGTAGTACTTGACGCCGACGAAGAGCGAGATCGCGGCGATGGCGATGCAGGCGAGGAGGAGGCGCCTGTCGCGGCTGGTGAGGCGCTCGAGGGTCGGAGGCGACGAGGTCGCGGCGAGAGGAGCAGGCGGCGGTTCGCTCACGGCGCCGTCATTCTCTCTCGGCCCGCTCGCGGATGGCGCGCAGCCACATGCGACGGATGAGCGCACTGCCCGGATAGATCGTGCGCCAGTAGGCGGCGAAGCGTCGGCGCGCGTGGTCGTCGGTGGCGAAGACGCGCGTCTCGGTGACGAGGCGGGTCCAGCCGCCACCTTCGTCTTCGAGGCGGAAGTTCATCGCCGCCTTCGCGTAGCCGGGCTTGTCGAGCGCGGCGAAGGCGGCCGGATTGAACGCCGCGCGCCGGCGCCGCAGCTCGTCCGGCGGCAGACGCCGGATCTCCGCCGGCACGAGGACGAGCGTGCCGAACACCAACTCCCGCTGCGGCTCTTCGGCGAGCGCCATGAAGCCGCCCTTCAACGCGACGTCGAGAATCGGCCGATCGGCCGGCGCGGCGAGGATGTTCTCCCGCTGCGTGCTGCGCGGCAATCGCGGATTACGAATCCAGGTCAGCAGCCGGAAGAGCCGAATCTCCCGCGCCGTCACCGCACGGATCGCCCGCTCGACGCGAGCTGGATCGGCGTGCACGCGGATCTCGTGCCGCTCGCCGAACTGCCAGGCCGGCACGATCGCATCGAGCTGTGACCGCGTCTGCACAACGCGAATCGTCGGCGCCGGCAACGCCACAGCCACGACAGCGAGCAGCAAGCCGGCGGCGAGCACGACCGTCGCACGCCGCCGGCTCGGGATGCGCAACCACCGCAACGGCCGCACTATCGTGACGATGCCGACGAACGCCAGCACCAGCCCGGCGTAGAGCAGCCCGCTGGCAAGCATGTGGCTAGCCTACTGCGAGGCCGTTGAGCTCTTGCGCTTGCGCAGGGGCGGCGAACCGCCGGCTCGTCAGCCCTTCTTCTTGCCGCGCGAAAAGAAGTCGCCCAGCGCACCGAAGCCTGGCGGCTCGGGCGGCGCCTCCGCGGCCGAGGCCTCGGCTTCGTCCGCCGCTGCGGCGAGGGTCAGCGCGATCCGCCGACGCTCGACGTCGACGGATTTGACGGCCACCTCGATCGTGTCGCCGGCCTTCACCGCTTCGCGCGGATGGCGGATGGGCTTGCCGCCGCCGAGCTCGGAGACGTGGAGCAGGCCGTCGACTCCCGGCGCCAGCTCGACGAAGGCGCCGAAGGTCTCGAGGCGGGCGACGCGGCCGGTGCGGCGCGTGCCGGGCTTCAACCGCGCCGCCTCGTCGTGCCAGGGGTCGCGCACCAGCGCGCGGCGCGACAGCGAGATGCGCTCCTCGCCCTTGGCGTCGGTCTTGATGTCGAGGACCTGCACCTCGACTTCCTGGCCGACGGCGAGCACGTCCTGCGGATGGGCGACGCGGGCGTGGCCGAGCTGCGAGACGTGCAGCAGGCCCTCGATGCCGCCGAGGTCGACGAAGGCGCCGTAGGCGGCGAGCGAGGTGACGGTGCCGCGCACCACCTTGCCGGGGGCGAGCTGCGCGCGCGCCGCCTCGGCGCGGACGGCCTTCTCCTCCTCGAGCAGCGTCCGCCGCGACAGCACCATGTTGATGCCACGCCCGCGCCCCTCCTCCATGCGCGTGATGCGGAACGAAAGCCGCTGGCCGACGAAAGACGCGGCATCTGCGACGTAGCGGTCGTCGAGCTGCGAGATCGGGCAGAAGGCACGCACGCCGGCGACCGTCACTTCGACGCCGCCCTTGATGACGGCGGTAACGGTGCCCTCCACCGGCAGCCCGTGCGCGTGCGCCTGCGCCAGCTCGGCGGGCGCCGCCTGGCCGCGGCCGCCGCCGCGCACGCGCAGCACCACGCCGTCGTCGCCGGTTCCCACGACCACCGCTTCCACCTCGTCGCCGACGTTCACCGTGCGCTGGCCGTCGGCGTCGAGCAGCTCGGCAAGCGGGATGACGCCCTCCGACTTGCCGCCGAGGTCGACGAAGGCGCTCTCCTCGCCGAAGCTGACGATCCGACCGCTCAACTTGTCGCCCGCCTGCGGCCCGCGCTTCGTGCCGCGCTCCTCGCCAGCCCCCTTCTCTTTCTTGCGTTTCGACGCCTGCTCCTGCTCGCGCTCGTAGGCGGCGAACAGGGTGGCGAAGTCCTCGGGCTGGTCGTCAGGGGTGTCGCTCATCGGATCTCCAGGATGTACCGGGGTTGCGCGCGTTGGAGCGCGCAGGGGCGGGCTGCGGATCTTAGCCCGAGCGCGGCATCGGGCGATGTCGCGATCTAGATCGGTAGGAACAGAACACGCCCGCGGAGATCGGCTTCATTGCTCCCGACTGCGACGAGCTCGAGCTCGTCTACGAGAACCGGCAACGGCAATCGGTCCTGATGGCAGTACATGACTCCGGTAAAGCCGACACCGAGCTGGGTTCACTGTGACGCCTCACGCAGCAGGTCCCTGTCGTGGCTCACGAAGACACGGCCGAGCTCCCCCGCACGGTCCAGCAGCAGGTCGTCAGCCATCTCATGATGGCCGTCTTCGAAAGCGGTTACCACGTCGATGCCTCGTAAGCGCAGAAGCCGCGCCACCACACCGCGAACGTTGTGGTCCAAGTACAGCTGCAGCACGCGCGGTCAGGAACGACGCGAGCGCGCGAGGCGCTCGGCAACCGGTGGCTGACCCAGCGCTTCGCGCAACTCGTCCGCCTCTTGGTGCCGCCGCGTGATATCCGCGTCCAGCTCGCCCTTGTGATCCCAGTAGTAGGCAAGCGCCGAGTGGATCTGAGCCGGCGAGAGGTGCGGCAGATCGGCGCTCAGTTCCTCGGGGGACTCGCCGGAGGCGCGGCTAAGCACGACCTCGACGACCTTGGTGTTGGCGCCCGCGATTTGAGCGACGCCCTCCTCGTCGAGAATGATGTGCTGATAGGCGGTTACGGTGCTCATCTCGGTCGCGCGGTGATGCTGTGATTGTACGCCCGCTAGCCCGAGGGCTCGCCGCTATACTACGCGCCGCCATGAACAGCGTCTTGGTCACCGGCGGTGCCGGTTTCATCGGCTGCAACTTCGTGCGGCTGCTGCTCGCGGAGACGGAGCTCCGCGTGGTGGTGCTCGACAAGCTCACCTATGCCGGGCACCGCGAGAGCCTCGCCGAGCTCGAATCGCACCCCCGTTACCGCTTCGTCCACGGCGACATCGCCGACCGCGAGTTGCTCCGGCGGGTGTTCGGCGAGCAGGAGCTCGACGCGGTGGTCAACTTCGCCGCCGAGAGCCACGTCGACCGCTCGATCGAGAGCCCGGGCGACTTCGTGCACACCAACGTCGTCGGCACCTTCCAGCTGCTCGACGCGGCGCGCGCGCACGCGAGCCGCGATGGCGCGCGCCGTAGCTCCTTCCGTTTCCTCCACGTCTCGACCGACGAGGTCTACGGCACGCTCGGCGAGGACGGGCTGTTCTCCGAGAACACGCCCTACGCGCCCAACTCGCCTTACGCCGCCTCGAAGGCGGGCGCCGACCACTTGGTGCGCGCCTACTTCCACACGTACGGCCTGCCGACGCTGCTCACCAACTGCTCGAACAACTACGGGCCGTTCCAGTTCCCCGAGAAGCTCATCCCGCTGATGGTGCTCAACGCCGCCGAGGGCAAGCCGCTGCCGGTCTACGGTGACGGCGGCAACGTGCGCGATTGGCTGCATGTCGAGGACCACTGCCGCGGCATTTTGCTGGTGCTGCGCGAGGGCGTCCCCGGCGAGAAGTACAACCTCGGCGGCGGCAACGAGCGCACCAACCTGCAGGTGGTGGCGGCGATCTGCAGCGCGCTCGAGGAGAAGCTGCCCGCCGCCGGCAACCCGGCGCTGCGCGAGCAGGGG
>DATNCU010000108.1:0-3149 GCA_035607145.1 Thermoanaerobaculia bacterium | reverse complement strand
TGGACGTCGTCGTCGAGCCCGGGCCTGCGCAGCCGCGCACGGCTCTGCGCTTGCGCTTCGATCGCTTCGGCCTCGCCGACCAGCGGCGGCCGGGCCAAGCGCCCTACCTGCGCGGCACCGGCCTGCGCATCGCTGCCATTGCCCCCGAGGCTGTCGACCTCGCGAGCCCGGTGCAGGACTTCGACGCCACCGTCGACCTCGTCGACGGCGAGCTGCCCGACCTCGCCGTCTACGACGCGCTGCTGCCGGCCGAGGCCGGACTGTCGCTGCACGGTGGCCGCGGCCGCGCGCAACTCCACCTCCAGGCTTCGACCGCGACGCGGCGGGCCAGCGGCAACCTCGCTCTCACCAGCGGCGACGCCCGCTTCCGCTTCCAGGACCTCGAGCTGCGCGGCCGCCTCGCCCTGCGCGCACCGCTACGCACCGCCGACCTGATGAGCAACCGCTACGACCTCGCCGGTGCCCACCTCGACCTCGACGACGTCCAGTACGCGAGCGGCAGCGGCGCATCCGGCGGTGCCGGCTGGTGGGCACGCGCCGAGCTGGGCAAGGCGGCGCTGATCTGGGGCGATCCGTTGTCCCTCCGCGGCGAAGGCCAGGTGCACATGAGGGACTCCGGCCCGCTGCTTGCCCTCTTCGCCGCCAAGAGCCGGCTGGTGCGCTGGTTCGACGACGCCCTGCGCGTCGAAGGCGTCGACGCCCAGGCGACCTTCCGCCTCGACCGCGACCTGGTGCAGATCGAGTCGCTCCACGCCACCGCCCAGACGCGCGACCTCGAGCTGCGCTCGCGCATGCGGTTCTCGAAAGCGCAACGGCGCGGCGACCTCTACGTGCGTTACGGCCGTTTGGCGGCGGGAGTGGCGCTGCGCGACGGCAAGCGCGACTTGGTGCTGCGCCGGCCATTGGAGTGGTTCACTGGTGGTGCCGCGCGACCGGTGCAGTAGGTGTCGGATGTGGTCGTTTAGCGGTCGCTGGTCTCCGGCCGGCGTTCGCTACGGGTCCGGAGGGGGGCGCCGCCGCGGGACCGGCGCGCCTACAGTTCACTTCGGGAGCAGGAGGGCGCGCCTCCACCTCCAGGCGCCTGGACGCCAGTGACGTCGCGAGGTCTACTAAGCGCCTTCCGGAGGTCCCGCCACGGCGCCCCCCTCCGGACCCGTAGACGCGAACGCCTCCTCGAGTGGTCATCGAAAGACCAGAAGCGAACCGTTGATGTCTCTCTCCCGATCCGGCGACCGCGGCTGTGCGCGAGTGGGCCACGCTGTGGGATCGGTGCGACAACGAGGCACTAGCGGCACCACGATGCTGGTGAAGCGCTGGCAAACGAGCGCGAGGAACAGAGCGTCAGCCACAACGGCGACGGTGGAGCTCGCCACCAGGAAGCTCGACGACCACTCACGAAGGCGGGCGCTCAGCGGATCCGGAGGCCGCCGCAGCGGCACCTCCGGAAGGCGCTTTGTGGATCCCGCGAGGTCAACGCTGTTGAGGCGCCTGGAGGTGGAGTCGCGCCCTCTTGCTCCCGAAGTGCACTGTAGGCGCGACGGTGCCGCAGCGGCGGCCTCCGGATCCGCTCCGCGCCCGCCGGCCGGATGGTCACCAAAACGCGCAGGCCACAACACCCGCCTGCGACTGCGCCGCTACAACACGCCAGCTACGAAACGCCCTTGATCGACACCACCGACGACGCCCGCGCCACCAGCTTCCCCTCGCTGTCGTGCAGATCGCACTCGAGGTGCGCGGCGCTGCGACTGCGGTGCAGCACTCTCGCGCTTGCCCGCAGGGTGCCCTCGCGCACGGCGGCCAGGTAGCCGATCTGCAGCTGCAGCGTGGCGAACGACTCCCCCTCGGCGACGACGGTGGCGAGCGCCACACCCATCGCGACGTCGGCGAGGTCGCAGAGCACGCCGCCGTGCACGGTGCCCATGGCGTTGTGGAGGCGTTCGGAGGCGTCGAGCTCGACGACCGCCTCGCCGTTGCCGAGCGACACCGGGCGCACGCCCAGGAGCGTGGCGATCGGCGCCAGCTCGCGTTCCCCCGCGAGCCACGCCTCGACGAGCGCCGCGAACCGGCTCACGTGCGTGACTGCCGAAGCTGCGAGGGCCGCGGCTGCACCTTGCGGTTGAAGCGCCGCAACCACTCGTGGTCGTCGCGCTGCGGCCGGGCGCCTGTCGTGCGCTCGATCACCCACTCGAGGCCGCGGAAGAGCCCCAGCCGCCCCAGCGTGCGGTCGGCCCAGCCGTTGACGATGCAGTAGTTGAAGTCGTGGTTGCCGCCGTGGTGCTGCATGTGGTGGCGCGGCGAGAGCAGCAGCCCGCTCGCCTGCAGCCAGCGCACCGGCGCGGGGTTCTTCGGCCGGTGGCCGCACTTGTGGAAGACCAGCATGAAGACCAGCAGCGGGCTGAAGGTCACGGCCGTCTCGACGATCAGGAAACCGGCGGCGCGCGGCACGAGGCCCAGCATCGCGGCGCCCATCGCCAGCCCGGTCACCAGCAGCGCGATCCACGACAGCGTGCCGGCGTCGTGGTAGAAGGTGATGTCGAAGATGCGCTGCGGGTGGATGTGGTGCTCGCGCACCTGCAGCACCATGCGGCGCACGAAGGCGATGTCGGCGTCGAACCAGGTGTCGAACGCCCAGTGCAGGATGCCCGAGGCGAGGTCGGCGAAGTAGATGCCGAGAAGCGCCGCGGCCACCATCCACGGCCATGCGGGCAGCTCCGCGCGGGGCGTGACGGCGAGCCACGCAAGGCCGCCGACGACCAGCGCGCCGTTGAGCCCCGCCCCGAGCAGGTGAAACCGCAACTCGCGCGGCGAGTAATCCTCGACCTCGAAGGGATCACCGGGCGGCCGCCGCGAGCGCGCCGCCGCTCCGCTCAAGCCCACGACTCCACCGCCGCCCGCCGCGCCCCGTCCGCGCTGGGCAGCTGCAGGATCATGCGGTGGGCCGACAGCGTGCCGGTCTCGAAGGAGTTGGCCGCCGCCCACAGGTAGAGCACGAAGCGCCGGTAGAGGAAGGTGCCCCAGCGCGCCACCACCTCCTGCCGCTTCGCCTCCAGGTTCTCCGCCCACTTCTTACACGACAGGAAGTAGTTGTGGCGGTCGTTCTTGACCGCCACCACCTCGAACGGCGTCGCCGCCACCTCGTGCAGGTACTC
>DATNCU010000098.1:0-5597 GCA_035607145.1 Thermoanaerobaculia bacterium | reverse complement strand
GTGGGCAGCAAGCCCGAGCTGCTCGCCGCCCTCGCCCTGTCGCGCAGCGAGGGCGAGCGCCCCATCATCTGCAACGGCTTCAAGGACGACGAGTACATCGAGAGCGCGGTGCTGGCGCGCAAGCTCGGCCGCAACATCATCCCCGTCGTCGAGAGCTTCCCCGAGCTGCTGCTCATCGCCAAGCACTCGGAGCGCTACGGCGTCGAGCCGCGCTTCGGCGTGCGGGTCAAGCTCGCCGCGTCGGGAGCCGGCCGCTGGAGCGAGTCGGCCGGCTACCGCAGCAAGTTCGGCCTCACCATCCCCGAGGTGATCGACGCCATGAAGTACCTCGAGGAGCGCGGCATGACCCGCGGCCTCGAGCTGCTGCACTGCCACATGGGCAGCCAGATCCACGACATCAAGAACATCAAGGACGGCATCAACGAGCTCGCCCACGTCTACGTCGAGCTCACCCGCATGGGCGCCGGCCTGCGCTACCTCGACGTCGGCGGCGGCCTCGGCGTCGACTACGACGGCAGCCAGAGCAACTTCGAGTCGTCGATGAACTACACCCTGCGCGAGTATGCCGGCGACGTCATCTACCGGGTGATGAACGTCTGCGACAACGCCGAGGTGCCGCACCCGACGATCATCACCGAGTGCGGCCGCGCCATGGTCGCCTTCCACAGCGTGCTGCTGTTCGACGTGCTGGGCAGCTCCAGCATGGAGCAGCGCTTCGCGGTGCCGGAGAACCTCGAGGAGCAGCTCGACGAGGAGGTGCCGCAGCCGCTCTTCGACCTGCTCGACGCCTATCGCTCGGTCTCCAAAGACTCGCTGGTGCCGTCGTACCACGACGCCATGCAGGCGCGCGACGAGGCGATGCACCTGTTCAGCCTCGGCTACCTGTCGCTGCCGCTGCGGGCGCTCGCCGAGCGTCTCTTCTGGGCCACCTGCGGCAAGATCCGCACCCTCGCCGCGCGGCTCGAGGAGATGCCCGAGGAGCTCGAGGAGCTCGAGCAGGACACCCGCGACACCTACTTCTGCAACTTCTCGCTCTTCCAGTCGGTGCCCGACAGCTGGGCGCTGCGGCAGATCTTCCCGGTGATGCCCATCCACCGCCTCGAGGAGGAGCCGACGCGGCGCGGCATCCTCGCCGACATCACCTGCGACTCCGACGGCAAGCTCGACATCTTCCAGGACCCGCGGGTGATGAAGAAGACCCTCGAGCTGCACCCGCTCAAGGACGGCGACCAGTACTTCCTCGCCGTCTTCCTCGTCGGCGCCTACCAGGAGACCTTGGGCGACCTGCACAACCTCTTCGGCGACACTCACGTGGTGCACGTCAAGGTCGACCCGGGTGGCCACTGGAGCATCGACGAGGTGGTCGAGGGCGACACCGTGCGCGAGGTGCTCGCCTACTTCCAGTACAACCCGGAGGACCTCTTCGACCGCATGTTCCAGGACTGCGAGGCCGCCGTGCGCGAGGGGCGGATGACGGTCAACGAGAGCCGCTCGCTGCTCTCGTTCTACCGCAACGGGCTCAACGGCTACACCTACCTCGAGGCGGAAGAGGGCTAGGTCGAGAGCCGACAGGCGCAGAAGATAGGACGCGCGCAGCAGCCAATTCTCGCCTCCAAGTCACTGTCGGCCGACCATTTTCTGCCTTTCGGCAGCGGCTCGGGCTCCGCTGCCAAGATTCTGGAATGGCAAGGGTGGTCGCGAAGGACCGGCGACGCGATGACATCGCCGACCGTCTGAAGGAGGCCATCGAGTCGCGCGGTTTCAAGGTCGCCAAGCTCGAGCGGCTGATGAAGCGAAGCCGCGGCTACATCAACGACGCGCTCCGCGGCCAGAAGCGGTTGAGCGTCGAGCTGATCCTCGAGGTGATGACCAAGTTGAACGCGGATCCGCAGGAGGTGTTCGCGCCGTGGCACCCACAGCACAGCTGGCACAGCGAGATCGCCGAAGGTGTTGGCGGTGATGTCCACGCGAGCGCGGCACCTCTTCCCGCCTCGTTGCGCGAAGGGTCGCTCCACTTTCAGGCCTTGGTGCTGACGCTCGAGGACAAGCGGATCGTCAGCGTCGACGAGGTCGCCGCTCGGTTACGCAGGCTGCGCGGTTCGGCGGCCTAGCCGGGGACGCTACGGACGCCCAGGCGGATTGCCCGGCGGCGCGCCGCCGAGGTCGCGCTGCAGCGCGTGCAGCTCCTCGACGCTGACGACGCCCTTCTCGGCGAGCAGCAGCACCACCGCCTGCAGCAGCGTCGAGGACTCGCGCATCGACGGCGGCAGCGTCTCGCCGAGCGCGGAGCGCGTGCCGGTGACCTCGGCGATCTCGCTGTGCCGCCAGCCGGGCGTCGGCGTCGGGTGCTCGAAGAAGTCCTCGGGCGCCACGCCGATCGCCTCGAGCACCTCGATGATGACTTCCACGCTCAGCTTCTTGTCACCGCGCAGCGCGTCGGCGACGTAGCCGCGCCCGCGGCCGAGCTTCTTCTCGACGGCGGCGACCGAGCTGCCCTGCGCATCCAGCACGTCGCGCAACCGCTCGACGAGGCGATCGCGGTAGCGCCCCGAATGCTTCATGCGAAGCGAATCGTGGCATCGGATCTCGGGCATCCCGCCCGAAGCAGGAACGGCCCGCGATGGGCCCCAGTCGTCGCCGCCAGCAGCCGACATTTTCTGCGCCGAGGCGCGTTCCTTCTGCGCGCCGAACGAGCTGGCGCGCCACTCGCTGGCCCGCCCCCGGAGGGCCACGCTGTGAGGAAACGAAGGGAACGTAGCCGGCGATGGGGACCGCTCGCCGGAGCGGCGACCGCCGCGCGGGCGGCAGTCCGAGAACGATCAGGAACGAGACTCGGCCCGCGCTCGCTATGCAGCCGACGGCCGGCGCTTGGCGTGGGGCGATGGCGAGACTATCGAAGTTGGCATTCGGCGGTCATCCGTAAAGGCCCGTAGCGGGCACGAATGCGGGCGCCGCCCGCCGGGTGCGCTCGGGGGCGCGTGCTAGCGTGCACTCGATGCTCGACAGGACGTGGGTCGTGGTGCGGCGCATCTCGGCGGCCTGGATCGGCGCCGCGGTCGTCGCCGGCGCGATCACGGCGTCGTCGCCTGCCGGGGCGCAGGAAGTGGAGCCCGCCGCAGCCGAGGAGCCGGCACGTCGCGACTTCCCCGCGCTCTTCGTCGGCTACCAGACCGAGCCGGCCATGGACTACGGCGGCCGCGTCGTCGCCTCCGCCCACGATGCCGTCGCCGGCTCCTTCGCGCGCATCGGCGACATCGGCGCGCGGCACCCGGGCCTCGCGCCGGTGTGGGAGTTCCCCACCGCCGCGGCGCTGCTGCTGGTGCAGCACGAGGTGCTCGGCCATGGCGCGCGGGCGCGCGAGTTCGGCCTCTCGCCGAGCTACGGCTTCGGCCTCGACTTCTCGGGCTCCACCGGCACCGAGCGGCCGCCACGCGACCACACCGAGCTGGCGCTGCTCCCCGCCGGCGGCGCCGAGGCCGACGGCGTGATGGCGCACCGCCTGCTGCTCGACGCGCTCGGACCGGACGGCATCGACGGCGCGCAGCTGCCGCTCGTCATGATGGCGAAGCTCGACCTCACGGTCTACGTCGCCACCGCGCCACGGCCGCGCCCCGGCAATGACGAGGGCGACTTCACCCACGAGTACCGCAACGGCAACGACGTGGCGATCTACCTCGCCGGCCGGCAGGCGGCACGGCTCGGCGCGCCCGCCGCGACGGTGTGGGACGGCGTCTACGAGCCCGACTTCGACGAGCGGCGGCTCGACGACGACTGGAAGCAGGCGCGCGACGCGGCGCTGTGGAACCTCCTCGACCCCTCGCTCGGCGCGGCGATGGTGGGCTACTTCCGCCGGCACGTCTTGCACGGCGAGGCGCGCGTGCAGGCGCCGGCGCTGCGGCTGGGCGAGTCGGCGCGACTCTCGCTCGGCACCCGCGCCGCGCTCGGGCCGGAAGAGATCACGCGCTTCCTCGACCTCCAGGCGGCACTGCCCTGGGCCGTCGTCGACGTCTACCTGCGCGACCTCGACTCGGGCGTCGACCGTAGCTGGGGCTACGGCGCCGCCGTGCACGCCGCGCGCATCGGGCCCGTGCGCATCTCGCTGGGCGGCGACGCGTGGGAGGAGCCGCGCGGCACGGCGGGCGCCGGCGAGTCGCGGTGGAACGCCGTCGCCGAAGGCGAGTGGCGCAGCGAGCGCTGGGGAATCGCGCTCAAGGT
Organism: Thermoanaerobaculia bacterium; assembly: GCA_035607145.1. GTDB lineage: Bacteria > Acidobacteriota > Thermoanaerobaculia > Multivoradales > JAIOJS01 > DASYQD01. Next base: position 1,382 of record DATNCU010000098.1, on the reverse strand, counting down.
CGGTAGCAAGTCGGCGGGTTTCTTCCCCGGCCTGCCCATCGACGAGGGCACCTACGCGGGCGCCGGCGTCATCGTCGACTGGTAACGGCGCCTCCACCCCACCGAGCGCGGCTCGGTGGCGGGGAGTTTGCAACCGCCGACGCCAGCCTCGATCTTCGAACAGCCCTAGGAGGGGACCATGGACCTGCTCGTGATCGTTCTGATCGTCCTGGTAGTGCTTTGGTTGCTCGGATTCACCCTGCACATCGGGGGTGGCCTGATCCACATCCTGCTCGTTATCGCCCTCATCGTCCTCATCGTGAAGCTCGTTCGGAGGGTCTGACGGCGGCGCCGGGCTATTGCCCGGCGGCGGCGGGATCGAGCAGCACCAGCGCGCGCCGCGCGCGGCGCAGCACCTGCGCGACGGGCAGCGAAGACGCGCGGTCGGCGAGAGCTGACGCCATCACCGCGGCCTTGGCGGCTCCGAACGCGGCGACGACGAGCAGCCTCGCCCCGAGCAGCGCCGGCAGCGTGAGCGTGAGGCGTCGCGGCGGCGGCTTGGGCGAGTCCTCGACGGCTGCCACCAGCTCGTGCTTCTCGCGCAGCAACGGATGGCCCGGGAAGAGCGACGCGACGTGGCCGTCCGGGCCGACGCCGAGGAACAGGACGTCGAAGCGCGGCGGGTCGCCGCAGATGCTCCGGATCTCCTCGGCGTGCGCGACCGCCGCGGCGACGAGGTCGGTCGCTTCTCCCGGCATGCGGTGCACGCTCGACGCCGGCACCTGCGCCGGGTCGAGCCACAACGTCCGCGCGAGCCGGTAGTTCGACTCGCGATCGTCGGGCGGCACCGCCCTCTCGTCGCTCCAGAAGACGTGCACGCGAGACCATTCGAGCGCCACGTTCACGAGCCGCGGCAGCAGCGCCTCCGCCGCCGAGCCGCCGGTGACGACGAGCGACGCACTTCCCCGCTCCTCGATCGCCTGCGTCAGCTCGCGCTCGCAGCGCTCCGCGAAGACCTCGCCAAGCGCCGCCGGAGCGTCGACCACCACGTCGCGCATCGCGCGCGCATCCGGAGATTCGGGAGCCCCGTCGTGCATTCGCGCACCGCCCGCGACGTACTATAGCCACGCGATCGCGGCGGGCCGGAAGCCGGTGACAGAGTGCGGCGGCTCGCCCTGGAGGTGCCGCATGAGCCCAACCGAGACCGCCTCGCCGCTAGGCACGACCGCCGCCGACTGGCCGGTGCTCGACCTCGACGCCTGGCACGACACCTACAAGGCGCTGCACTTCCGTACGCAGATCGTCGGCAAGACCCGGCTGGCGCTGGCGCCGATGGTGAACCACTGGTGGCAGGTGGTCTTCTACCTGACCGCGCGCGGCCTCACCACCTCGCCGATGCCCGC
>DATNCU010000082.1:0-4993 GCA_035607145.1 Thermoanaerobaculia bacterium | reverse complement strand
CAAGGGCTCGCCGGTGGACGTCCACGCCCGCCACAACACCACCTCGGTCTACGCCAGTTGCTGCATCTTCCCCATGCTGCCCGAGCGCCTGTCAACCGACCTCACCTCGCTCAACCCCGACGAGACGCGGCTCGCCGTGGTCGTCGAGATGGTGGTACGCGACGGCGCGGTGGACGCCGCCGAGGTCAAGCGCGCGTTGGTGCGCAACCAGGCGAAGCTCGCCTACAACGCGGTCGCCGCCTGGCTCGACGGCGAGGGGCCGCTTCCAGGGGCGGCGGCCGCGGTGCCCGGCCTCGACGCCAACCTGCGCTTGCAGGACCGCGTCGCCCAAGACCTGCGCCGCGAGCGCCACGAGCACGGCGCGCTCGACCTGCAGACGATCGAGGCGCGGCCGGTCTTTTCGGGCGAGGACGTCACCGAGCTGCGCGCCGAGCTGCCCAACCGCGCCAAGCAGCTCATCGAGGACTTCATGATCGCCGCCAACGGCGCCACCGCGCGGTTCCTCGCCGAGCATGGCATCGCCTCGCTGCGCCGTGTCGTGCGCTCGCCCGAGCGCTGGCAGCGCATCGTCGAAGTGGCGGCCGAGCACGGCGAGACGTTGCCCCCCGAGCCCGACGCGCGCGCGCTGCAGCAGTTCCTGCGCCGGCGCAAGCAGGCCGACCCCGAGCGCTTCCCCGACCTCTCGCTGGTGATCGTCAAGCTGATGGGCGCCGGCGAGTACGCGGTCGAGGTCCCGGGCCGCGAGAGCCCCGGCCACTTCGGCCTCGCCGTGCGCGACTACACCCACTCGACGGCGCCCAACCGCCGCTACCCCGACCTGGTGACGCAGCGGCTGCTGCGCTCGACGCTCGCCGGCGCGCCGCTGCCCTACGCCGCCGGCGAGCTCGCCGAGCTCGCCCTCCACTGCACGCGCCAGGAGGATGCCGCCAACAAGGTCGAGCGCCAGGTGCGCAAGTCCTCGGCGGCGCTGCTGCTCGAGAACCGCATCGGCGCCCGCTTCGACGCCATCGTCACCGGCGCTTCGGAGAAGGGCACTTGGGTCCGGGTCTTCCACCCGCCGGTCGAGGGCAAGCTCGTGCGCGGCTCGCACGGCCTGCGGGTGGGCGACAAGCTGCGCGTCGAGCTCGTCGACACCAACGTCGAGCGCGGCTTTATCGACTTCGTGCGCGCCGGCTAGCCGCCTTGCGGCTCAGCAGGCTTGGCGCGCTCGCGCTTCTTGAGCGGCGAGGAGTGATCGACGCGGTAATCCGCGAGGTCCTGCGTCGTCACCGTCATGCAATCGCCGGGGACCAGGCCCGGATCGGCTGCCAGCTCCCGGCGCAGCTTGCTGGAGCAGACGTCGGGCGCGTCCTGGAACCGCGCCTCGCGCGCGGCGAAGGACTGGTGGGTGATCAGCAGCACGAACTCGCGCGACGACAGCCCGTCGGCGACGTGCATGGTGTACTCGCGGCCGCGCGCGGTGGCGCGAAAGCCCGCGAAGCGCACGATCACGTTGCGTGACGGCTGCGGGGCCGCGTCGATCGACGCGACCAGCGCGCCGGAGGCGGGCTCGGAGCTCCAGCGCACCCCCGAAGAGGAGGCCACCGGCGCCGACGATAGCTTGGGCATGGGTTCCCCAGTTCAGTGGTTGACCACTCACACCCTATCCTGAATGGCGCCCTCGTGCCGGGCGGTCACCAGTTGAGCGCAAACACCTCGTCCGCGGCGCGGTAGACGAAGCCCAGGGTCGCCGCGAAGCTGCGGTCGGTGGCATCGCGCCCGACGTAGATCGAGCGTGCGGGATCGAGGCGGTGGCGCGCGATCAGCTCGACGCCGAGGCCGGGGAGGGGCTTGCGGCACCAGCAGCGGGCGGGACCGGCGCCGTGCGGGCAGTGGAGGAGGTCGACATCGCCGCCGAGCAGCTCTGCGGTGCGGGTCTGGATGGACTCGAGCGCCTCGCGGCCGAGGGTGCCGTCGGCGACCTCGGGGTGCCAGGAGAGCCCGGCGATCACGAAGCCTTCGCGACGATAGTCGGCGAGCGCGTCGGCTGCTCCGGGCAAGATCTCGACGTCCTCGGCCGACACCGGCGTGCGCGCCCCGCTGAGGCTGCGACGCAGCACGCCGTCGACCCAGCAGATCAGCGCCCGGCCGGTGTGCGCGGGGTCGCGGCGGCGCACGAAGGGCACCGACTCGACCGCGGCGAACCCCTCGTCGAGCTCGGGCGGCTCGAACTCGCGCTGGTAGCGGTAGAGCACGTCGGGCCGCAGCGGCAGGGCATCCGTGGGCTCGCCGGTCAGCATCCGCGTCGCCACGTTGACCTGAGCGTCGGCGAGCGAGGTGGTGAGCCACAGGCAGCGCACCGGCACGCCATGCGACGACGCGATCTCGAGCACCTCGTTGCGCGCCGCCCGCGTGGCGTAAGTGTTGTCGAGAACGATACGCCGCTGCCCCGAGCCGAGCAGCGCCTCGAGGGTGGGCAGCAGGTCGCGCAGCCGCCCGCCGCGGACGTCGCGGGAGAGGCGGGCGTAGCCGCGAGCGGTGAGCTCGGCGGTGAGGGTGCTCTTGCCGGCTCCCGGCATGCCGATCACCAGCATCACTTCCTCACCGTCAGTGGAAGCCTCGTGCGAGTGAGGACGACGCGGCTCACGCATCTGCCGCCCGGCGGGGAAGCGCTCGTCGAGCTCGGCGCGGTCAGCCTCGTCGAGCGTCAGCTTCGCGGCGCGGGCCAACGACGCGACCGTCTCCAGTCGCGTCGCTCCCGGTAGCGGCACGATCGTCGGCGAAAGGCTCATCAACCACGCGAGCGTCACCTCCCACGGCGTCGCGCCATGGCGCTCGGCGATCCGGCGCAGCACCGCGTCGCGGCCGATGCGCCGCGCTCCCTCGACGCCGCCGAACGGTCGATAGGCGAGCAGCTGGATGCCACGCGCCGCGCACTCCTGCACCAGCCCGCTGCGCAGCACCCCGTCGCGCCACGGGCTGAGCTCGACCTGCACCGCCGCGATCGGCGCCAGCTCCAACGCTTCGCGCAGCTGCGGCAGCGAGACGTTGCACAACCCGATCTCCGCGACCCAGCCGTCGCGCTGCAACGCCGCGAGCGCGCGCACGCTGGTCCCGAGCGGCACGCGAGGGTCCGGAGCGTGCAGCTGGTAGAGATCGATGCGCTCGACACCGAGCGCGCGCCGGCTCGCGGCGCACGCGGCGGTGAGGTGGCGGGCGCGCCCGTCCGGAACCCAGCGGCCGCCCGGACGAGTGAGCCCGCCTTTGCTGGCCACGCGCACGTGCGCCGCGTCCCCCGGCCAGCTCGCCAGCGCGTTGGCGATCAGGCGCTCGTTATGCCCGAGGTCGCGGTCGTCCGGCGCGTAGACGTCGGCGGTGTCGAGCAGCGTGACGCCGGCGTCGAGCGCGGTGTGCAGCACTGCGATTGCCCGCGCCTCGTCGCCGTCGTCCGCCGTCGACATCCGCATGCAGCCGAGGGCCAGTGGGCGCGTATCGGTGGTTGCGGCGAGCAACGACTGCGGTGGCGCGCCGGCAGGTTCCACGGCAGGGACTCTGCCATGCGGGTGCGCGCCCGCGAGGGCTAGCATGGCCGGCCAGGAGGACCGAAGATGGCCAAGCGAGTGGGAGTGATCGGCTCGGGAGTCGTCGGCAAGGTGCTCGCGGACGGGTTCCTCAAGCACGGCTACGAAGTGAAGATCGGCAGCCGCGAGCCCGAGAAGCTCGCCGACTGGCAGCAGCGCGGGGGCGAGCGCGCCTCCCTCGGCAGCGTCGAGGAAGCGGCGAGCTTCGGCGACCTGGTGGTGCTGGCGGTCAAGGGCACGGCCGCCGAGAAGACGGTTTCGCTCTGCGGTCCCGAGGGACTCGCCGGCAAGATGGTGATCGACGCCACCAACCCGATCGCCGAAGCGCCGCCCGACCACGGCGTGCTGCGCTTCTTCACCACCCTCGACGAGTCGCTGATGGAGCGGCTGCAGCGGCTCGCGCCCGCGGCGCGCTTCGTCAAGTGCTTCTCGTGCGTCGGCAACGCGCTGATGGTCAACCCCGACTTCGGCGACGTGCTGCCGACGATGTTCATCTGCGGCGACAGCGCCGAGGCGAAGGCCGAGGTCGGCGAGGTGCTCGCCCAGTTCGGCCACGAGCCGTGCGACCTCGGCGGCGTGCAAGCGGCGCGCGCCATCGAGCCGCTCTGCATCCTCTGGTGCATCCCCGGCTTCCTGCGCAACGAGTGGACGCACGCCTTCAAGCTGCTGCGGCAGTGATCGCGCGCCCGAGCTCGTCGATCGATCGCGGTGGTAGCGTCCGGCGCATGCGCAACCAGCCCGCCTTCGGATCTCGCATCGTGACCGCGGCCACCGTCACGGCGCTCGCCATCCTCGCAGCTCCCGCCCGTTCGCTGGCAGCCGGCGACGACCTCGCCGACGTCCGCCGCGAGGTCGCGGCGCGCCACGACGAGGCCGTCAAGCGGCTGCAGGAGTGGATCGCGTTGCCGTCGATCGCGGCCGAGGACCTGAACTTCCCGGCCGGCGCCGAGCACATGGCGAAGCTCGCCCGCGAGGCCGGGTTCCAGCAGGCGACGGTGATCGCGACCGACGGCAAGCCGGGCGTCTTCGCCACGCTCGACGCCGGAGCGGCGAAGACGGTCGGGCTGTACTTCATGTACGACGTCAAGCAGTTCGATCCCGCCGAGTGGAGCTCGCCGCCGCTCGAGGCGCGGCTGGTCGACAAGCCGGGGCTCGGCAAGGCGATCATGGGCCGCGGCGCGGTGAACCAGAAGGGCCCGGAGTCGGCGCTGCTGGCGGCGCTGCACGCCACCCGCGGCGCTGGCCGCAAGCTGCCGGTGAACCTCGTGCTGGTGGCCGAGGGCGAGGAGGAGATCGGCTCGCCGCACATCGGCCAGCTCGTCCACCGCCCGGAGGTCGAAGCCACGCTGCGCAAGTGCGTCGGCGTCTTCATGCCCGCGGCGTCGCAGGACCCGACCGGCATCGTGACGGTGAGCCTGGGCGCCAAGGGAGTG
>DATNCU010000077.1:0-3301 GCA_035607145.1 Thermoanaerobaculia bacterium | reverse complement strand
CCGGTCACGCCGCCGGTCTGGGTGAGCACCGACTGGTAGCTGCGGTTGGCCGAGCCGATGGCCGCGTGCTCCAGGTACTGCTGCGTGAACGTCTGCGCGGTGCCCACCTGCTCGGGATCGACCACCGGCGCCTCGGCGGTGACCTCGATGGTCTCCGTCGTCGGCTGGCCGAGGGTGATCTCGATCTCGGTGGTGCGATCGAGGCGAACCTGCACCCCTTCACGCTCGAGCGGCACGAAGGCCTCGAGGTTCGCCGTCAGCTTGTACTCGCCCGGCGTCAACGCCGGGAAGGCGAACGAGCCGTCGGCCTCGGTGACCACCAGCTTGGGGCCGCCGATCTGCGTCGGCGAGGTGACGGTGATGGTGACGCCCGGCAGCGCCGCGCCGGTAGCGTCGGAGACCTTCCCCTTGAGCTGCCCGGTGGTGCTCGCGGCGAAGAGAGAAGGGGCGGTGAGCGCGGCAAGCAGCACGCTCCACAACGAGACACGTTTCATGCGCGAAGCTCCTTTCGGTATGACAACAATTTCTGTGAGAGGGGGACCGCCGCGCGAATCCTTCGCCAACGGCGCACGGGAATGAGCCAGTTCACGCGAGGAGGCGCCAATTCCAGTTGCATGCCAGCGGCGCGCAGCGCCGCGCTCCCTCGGCGAGGCGCGCCCCGCACGCTGCACGGATCAATGCGCCGGATGCGCCGCATTCAAAAGATTGTTACGGCGCGCGTTTGAAAGAACCCCGCACTCAGCTACCGAAGCGCTCGTAGGCAAGGCCGAGAAGCGTCTTCTGCTCGAGCGCGTGCGCCTTCGCCGAGCCGGTGGCCGGGCTCGCGCTCTCGCTGCGCTTGACCGTGCGCACGCGGCGGCCGCCGGAGAGGCGCTCGAGGCGCGGCACCACGTAGGCGAGCGCGCCCTGGTTGGCCGGCTCCTCCTGCACCCACAGCAGCTCGCGCGCTTCGCGCCGGCGGTCGAGCAATGCGGAGACCTCGTCCTTGGGGAACGGGTAGAGCTGCTCGAGGAAGATCACCGCCGTCGCGGTGTCGCGCCGCCGGCGGCGCTCGGCGAGCAGCTCGTGGCCGATCTTGCCGCTGCAGAAGAGCAGCCGCTCGGCCGCCGTCACCTCGCCGTCGTCGAGCACCGGCAGGAAGCGCGGCCGCGAGAAGTCGGCGATCGGCGAGGCCGCCTCCTTCGCGCGCAGCATGCTCTTGGGCGTCATCACCACCAGCGGCTTCCTCCACTTGCGCAGCGCCTGCCGCCGCAACAGGTGGAAGTACTGGGCGGCGTTGCTCGGCTGGCAGACCTGCCAGTTGTCCTCGGCGGCGAGCTGCAGGTAGCGCTCGAGCCGAGCCGACGAGTGCTCGGGGCCTTGTCCCTCGTAGCCGTGCGGCAGCAGCAGCACGAGGCCGGAGAGCAGCCCCCACTTGTCCTCGCCGGCGGCGAGGAACTGGTCGATGGGCACCTGGGCGCCGTTGGCGAAGTCCCCGAACTGCGCTTCCCACAACACCAGTGCCTCGGGGAAATCGCGCGAGAAGCCGTACTCGTAGCCGAGGATGCCGGCCTCGGAGAGTGGCGAGTCGAAGACGTCGAAGAAGGCGCCACCGGTGGCGAGTGTCGCGACCGGCACCGCTTCGCGCTCGTCCTCGACGTCGATGAGCACCGAGTGGCGCTGGTTGAAGGTGCCGCGGCGGGTGTCCTGGCCGGTGAGCCGCACCGGCACGCCCTGCGCGAGCAGCGAGCCGAAGGCGAGCGCCTCGGCCATGCCGTAGTCGACGGGGCGCGCGCCGTGCCCCATCTCGCGCCGCTGCTCGAGGAGCTTGGCGACCTTCGCGTGCACGTGGAACCCGTCGGGCGCGGTGGCGATGGCGTCGGCGCAGCGCGCGAGCTCTTCGGCAGAGACGCCGGTGTCGACTTCGAGCGCCGGCTCCCAGAAGCCGCCGCGGTAGTCGTTCCAGTAATCGGGCAGCGTCGCGAGGCGCGGCTTCTTCTCCATCGCGCCGGCGCGCGCGTGGGCGGCGTCGAGGTCGGCCTGCACCTGTTGCACGACGCCCTCGAGCCACGCGGCGTCTTCGCCGCTCCTCTCGGCGTAGCTCTTCCACAGCGGCGGCATGCGCTCGATCGCGGCGTAGAGGCGCGGCTGGGTGATCGTCGGGTCGTCGACCTCGCTGTGGCCGTGGCGGCGGTAGCCGACGAGGTCGATCACCACGTCGGTCGAGAACTGGTGGCGGAACTCGGTGGCGATGCGCGCGACGCGCACCACCGCGTCGGGGTCCTCGGCGTTGACGTGGAAGATGGGCACCGGCAGCCGGCGCGCCACGTCGGTGGCGTAGCGCGTCGAGCTGTACTCGCGCGGCTCGGTGGTGAAGCCGATCAGGTTGTTGGCGACCACGTGCACGGTGCCGCCGACGCGATAGCCCGGCAGGTCGGCGAGGTTGAGCACCTCGGCCAGCATGCCCTGGCCGGCGAAGGCGGAATCGCCGTGCACCATCACCGGCACCACGCGCCGCACGCCGCCCTCGCCCAGGCGGCACTGTTTGGCGCGCACGCGGCCGACGATGACCGGGTCGACGGCCTCGAGGTGCGAGGGGTTCGACGCCAGATGGATGCGCACCTCCTTGCCGTCGGGCGTGGTGAACGAGCCCGTGGCGCCGAGGTGGTACTTGACGTCGCCGCCGCCCAGCGTGCTGCGCGGGTCGACGTCCTCGAAACCGGCGAGGATCTCGCCGGGGTCCTTGCCGACGACGGTCGCCATCACGGTGAGGCGGCCGCGGTGGCTCATCGCCAGCACCACCATCTCGCAGTCGTGCTCGGCGAGGGTGGCGACCACCTCGTCGAGCAGCGGCACCAGCGCCGCGAGCCCCTCGATCGAGAAGCGCTTGCTGCCCAGGTAGCGCGACTGCAGCATCTGCTCGAAGGCCTCGGCGCGCAGCAGGCGCTCGAGGATGCGGCGGCGATCGGGCTGCGTGGCCGGCGCCTCCATCTGCTGCGCCACCCACTCGCGCACCTTGGGATCGGCGATGTGCATGAACTCGACGCCGATCGAGCCCGAGTAGATGCGCCGCGCCGCCTCGGCCTCGGGGCCGTCGGCTGCGAGGTCGGGGTGGCGGTGCGGCGCGAGCCGGCCTGGGACGTCCGGAACCGGATCGAGCTGGGCCTCGAGGTAGCCCCAGCGGCGGAAGGCGTCGAGGACGGTGGTGTCGGCGAGCGTCGGCATGGCGGCAGAGAGCATACCGCCCGACCTGCCGGAACCGCCGCGCCTTGCGAGGAGTTAGCCGCCCGCTTGTCTATAGAGAACGCGGCGCGGCAAGCCA
>DATNCU010000071.1:0-6106 GCA_035607145.1 Thermoanaerobaculia bacterium | reverse complement strand
TGGGAACCTCGGTGGTTCATTCGTCGCAAGTGGTCCAGATCCTTCGCTTCGCTCAGGATGACATGAGCGGGACATCGTTTGCCATGAAACCAGCGGCTACACCGCTACAATACGCCTCGTGCTTCCTCTCATTCGTGCGCTGCGGCCCAGCCAGTGGTCGAAGAATCTCTTCGTCCTCGCGCCGCTCGTCTTCGCGCACAGGCTCTCAGATCCGCAGGCCCTGGAGCGCGCGCTCCTCGCTTTCGCCGCCTTCTGCGCCGCCGCCTCGGCGGTCTACCTGTGGAACGACATCCGCGACCGCGAGGCGGACCGCCACCATCCGCTCAAGCAGAAACGCCCCATCGCCTCCGGGGCGGTGAGCGTCGCCACCGCGATGGTGGTGGCGGCCGTGCTCGCCGCCGCCGCGCTCGCCGCCGGCGCCGCGCTCGGCCGCCGCGCGCTCCTGCTGGTGCTCGCCTTCCTGGTCCTCAACGCGCTCTACACGGCGTGGCTCAAGCACGTCGTCATCCTCGACGTCATGGTGCTCGCGATCGGCTACCTGCTGCGCGTCGAAGCGGGCGCCGCGGCGGTGGACGTCGCAGTGTCGACCTGGCTGCTGCTCTGTACGCTCTTCGTCGCCGTCTTCCTGGGCTTCTCGAAGCGCCGCCACGAGCTGCTGCTGCTCGCCGACCGCGCCAGCGACCAGCGGCGGGTGCTGTCGCACTACAGCCCGGTCTTCCTCGACCAGATGATTAGCGTCGTCACCGCCTCGACGGTGATCTGCTACGCGCTCTACGCCATGGCCGACGAGTCGGTGCAGAAGCACGGGCGCGGCATCGTCTACACGGTGCCGCTGGTGCTCTTCGGCGTCTTCCGCTACCTCTACCTCACCTACCAGCGGCCGGGGCACGCCAACCCCACCGAGGAGGTGCTCACCGACCCGCCCTTCCTGATCAACTTCGCGCTGTGGGCGGCGCTGGTGCTCGCCGTGCTCTATGCCGGGTGAGCGGTGATCCCGGCACCGGCGGGCGCCGCCGGGGTGCTCGCGGCGGGGAACCGCCGTGGTCTGCGCCTGACGCTCCTCGCCGGCTGCTTCGTGCTCTCGGGCGCCGCCTCGTTGATGGACCAGGTGGTGTGGCTGCGCTTCCTGTCGCTGGTCTTCGGCAACACCACCTGGGCGGCGGCGACGCTGCTCGCGGTCTTCATGGGCGGCCTCGGCGCCGGCGCGCTGCTCGGCGGGCGGCTGACGCGGCGCCTGGCACGGCCGCTCTTCGGCTACGTCGTCTGCGAGATCGGCATCGCGCTGCTCGCCATCGCCTCGCCGCATCTGATCGGGTGGATCGACGGCGCCTACGTCGTCGTCTATCGCGCCTTGGGCAACCAGCCGGCTCTCTTCGCCGGCGGCCGCGCGCTGCTCGCCGCCGCCTTCCTGCTGCCGCCGACGCTGCTCATGGGCGCCACGCTGCCGCTGGTGCTCGCCGGCGCCGCGCCGGCCGCAGGGCGCGCCGGCCGCGCCACCGGTCTGCTCTACGGCTTCAACACGCTGGGCGCCGTGGTCGGCACCGCAGTCGCGGGCTTCGCCACCATTCCCACCGTCGGGCTGCGCGCCACGCTGCTGCTCGCCGCCGGCTGCAACTTGATCGCGGCGCTGCTCGCGCTGCCGCTCTCGCGCCGCGGCGCGCACGCTGAAGTAGCCGCGGCGTCGACGCCGCCTCCCGCGCCGGGTCGCCGCTGGCTGCTGCTGCTCTTCCTCGGCATGGGCGCCACCAGCCTCGCCTACGAGGTGCTGTGGACGCGCATCCTGGTCTTCTACCTCGGCTCCTCGGTGTACGCCTACAGCCTGATGCTGCTGCTGGTGCTGATCGGCATCGCCGCCGGCAGCCTGCTCGCGGCGCCGTGGGCGGACCGCGTCGGCTCGCTGCTCGCGGCGCTCGCCATCGTCGAGCTGCTGCTCGCGTTGTGGGCGCCGGTGCAGGTGCTGCTCTTCGGCCGCCTCAACGACCTGCTGCTGGCGTCGGCGGGCCTGCTGCACCCGCGCGGTTATGGCGGCGTAGCGCTGGCGCAGCTCTTCGCGGCCATGCCGCTGCTGCTGCCGCCGACGCTGCTGATGGGGACGTCGTTCCCGCTCGCCGTGCGCGCCATCCATCGCGACGCCGCGCGCCTCGGCGCCGACGTCGGCGGCGTCTACGGCTGGAACACGCTGGGCGCCGTCGCCGGCTCGCTGCTCGCGGGCTTCGTCCTCATCCCCGTCCTCGGCACCCAGAACGCGCTGATCGCGGTGGCGGCGGTCAACGCTCTGCTCGCCGTGCTGCTCGCGCGCGGCCGCCCGGCGCTCCGCATCGCGGCGGCGGTGGCGCCGGTGCTGCTGCTCGTCGCCGCGCTGTCGCTGCCGCGCGACCGCGTCATCCTCGCCGCCGGCATGTTCCGTCACGACAAGCCGGGCAACCTCGTCCACTTCCACGAGGACGCGCAGGCCTCGGTGACCATCCGCCGCCTCAAGTCGCAGGAGGGGCCGTACCTCTCGCTCGAGCTCAACGGCGTCAACGTCGCCGGCACCAGCCCCGACCTCTACGCCATCCAGAAGCTGCAGGGGCACCTGCCGCTGCTGCTGGCGCCGCAGGCGCGCTCCGTGGTGCACATCGGCTTCGGCAGCGGCGGCACCGCCTGGGCGGTGTCGCGCCACCCGGTCGACGACGTGCTGATCGTCGAGATCAGCCCCGCGGTGCTCGCCGCCTCCGACCGCTGGTTCCGCGACATCAACCACGGCGTGCTCGCCGACCGCCGCGTGCACGTGGAGATCAACGACGGCCGCAACTTCCTGCTCGCCTCGCCGCGCCGCGTCGACGCCGTGCTCTCCGACTCCATCCACCCGCGCTATGCCGGCAACGGCTCGCTCTACTCGCGCGAGTACTTCCAACTGCTGGCGGCGCGCCTCGCACCGGGCGGCGTCGCCTCGATGTGGCTGCCGATGTACTCGCTGACGCCGCGCAACTACGCGATGATCCTCGCCGCCTTCGCCGACACCTTCCCGCACGTGCAGGTCTGGTACGACGCCTCGACGCTGAATGCGTTCACCGTCGTCACCGGCACGCAGGTGCCGTCGTGGTCGGGCGCCGGCCTCGCCCGCGCCTTCGCCGACCCGCGCGTCGCCGGCGAGCTGCGCGACATCGGCATCGCGCGGCCCGCCGACCTGCTGCCGCTGCTGCTCGCCACCGAGCGCGAGCTCGCGCCGTGGCTCGCCAGCGTGCCGCCGCACGGCGACGACCTGCCGGCCGTCGAGTACGAGAGCGGAGCGCTGCTGCACCGCGAGCTGCCCTGGCTGGGCACCTTCACGCGCCTCCTGGCGCTGCGTCCCGACGAACCGCCCGCCGCATGGTTGGCGGCCCTGCCGGCGGAAGAGCGCGGCACGGCGCAAGCGGAGTGGAACGCGCGCCGCGAGGTGCTCGACGCCCACCGCCAGACGCTGTCGGCGGGCATTTCACGCGAGCTGGCGGCCGCGCGAGCCGCGGCGGCTCAGTCGCCGTAGAAGCCGCGCACCGCCTCGCACGCGGCGTCCACCTGCGACTCGGAGAGCTGCGGGTAGAGCGGCAGCGACAGCACCTCGCGCGCCGCCGCCTCCGATGCGGGGAGCGAGAGACCGGCGGGGAGCAGCGGCACCAGCGCCGGCTGCTGGTGCAGCGGGACGGGGTAGAAGATGGCGTTGCCGACGCCCGCGTCGAGCAGGTGTTGGCGCAGCGCGTCGCGCGCCCCGGTGCGCACCGTCAGCTGGTGCCACACCGGCACCGCCTCGGCGGGCACGGCGGCGAAGCGCAGGTCGCCGACGCCGGCGAGCTGCTCGCGGTAACGCGCCACCAGCGCGGCACGGCGCGCGTTGTCGCGGTCGAGCCGCGCGAGACGCAGGTTGAGCACCGCAGCCTGCAGCGCGTCAAGGCGCGAGTTGGTGCCCACCGCACCGTGCTGGTAGTGCGCGAGCCGACCGTGGTTGGCGAGCGTGCGCACGCGCGCGAGTGCGGCCGCGTCGGCGCCGGTCACCGCGCCGCCGTCGCCGAAGCAGCCGAGGTTCTTCGACGGGTAGAAGCTCCAGCCGGCGAGCGCGCCGAAGGTGCCGACCTTCCTGCCGTGCCAGCTGGCGCCCTGCGCCTGTGCCGCGTCCTCGATCAGCCACCAGCCGCGCCGTTTGCAGAGCGCCGTCGCGGCGTCGAGATCGAACGGCTGGCCGTAGAGGTGCACGCCGATGACGCCGACCGTGCGCGCGGTGGCGCGCGCCTCGGCATCGGCGAGGTCGATGTTGAAGCTCGCCGGATCGACGTCCACCGGCACCGGCACGCCGCCCGCCCACACCACCGCCTCCGCGGTGGCGAAGAAGGTGAACGACGGCACCAGCACCTCGTCGCCCCGGCGAAGGCCGAGCGCGTGCAGCGCCAGCACCAGCGCGTCGGTGCCGTTGGCGACGCCGACGCAGCCGGCGCCGCCGAGGTACTCGGTGAAGGCCTTCTCGAAGGACTCCACCTCGCTGCCGCCGACGAAGGCGGTGCGGGCGAGCAGCTCGGTCCACCGCACCAGCAGCTCGGGCGCGAGCTCCTCGGCGGCGGGCTTCAAGTCGAAGTGGGGAATGCGCACGGTGAGGTCTCCGGAGTGGTGTGGCGGAATCGGGGAACGCGTCAGCCGCATCATCCAGATGGCGCAGTGCGCAGCGGCTGCCGCGTCCAAGGCGTGGCGTGGAGCACGATCGTACCCTCTCCGAGCGTGATGTTGCCGGGCACCTCGAGCGTGAGCAGCGGCGGGAACTCCTCGTCGGTGAAGCAGGCGTGGTGGCGGGGGAAGATCGCCAGGTAGTCGGGCCGCCGGTCGCGCACGAACTCGAGCACCCCGGGACAGATCGAGCGCGACGTGGCCATCGACCGGCGCGCGTAGTCGTGCACGCGCGGCGAGACGATGCCGGCGAGGTCGAGCACGCGGTTGGGCAGCAGGAACTTGAGCGCGCCGATGTCGTCCACCGCCAGCGTCGCCTCGGGCGGCAGCCGGGGCGCGAGCCAGCGCGCGAGCCGCACGTCGCCAGCCTCGATGTCGCGCACGTTCTGCACGTAGCGCCCGACGCCCGAGTAGAGCGCGGCGAGCCCGGGCAACAGCAGCAGGGCGCCCGCCCAGCCGAGCCAGCCGACGCCGCCGCCGCGCCACCGCAATCGCGACGGCAAGCCGTCGAGTATCGCCACCACGCCAATCACAGCGAGCACGATCACCACCGGCAGCAGCGGATAGAAGTAGCGCCCGAAGTTGCCGAAGATGCCGCGCGCCTTCCCCGACAGCACGCCGTAGGCGAGCGGCAGCACGACGACCCAGGCCGCAGGCAGCAGCCCGCGATCCTCGTCGCTACCGAGCCGTGCGATCAGCGCCAGCAACCCCGCGGGCGCCAACAGCGTCACCACCGGCTGCGCCGCCGCCCACACTCCCACCACCTCGAACAGATACCGCACCCGCGGCAGCCCCGGCGTCGAGTAGCCCGCCTTGGTGTCGAACGTCGTCGGCAGCGGCGAACCCGCGATCCACTGGTAGACGAGCAGCACCGGCACCAGCGCCACCGCCGCGAGCCCCACGCCGACGATCAACGAACGCCAGTCCGGCAGCCGCAACCACAACGCACCCTCATCGCGCCTCAACGCGACCACACGGTCCGCCACCGCGAGCGCCAACAACAACAACCCCTCCGGCCGCGCCAGCACCGAAAGCCCGAACACCGCCAACGACACCGGCACCCGCCCCGGCTCCACCCGCTCGCGCAAGTGCAGCGCGATCCCCGACACGCTCAGCGCCGCAAAGAGCGGGATCTCCATCCCCGACAGCGCGCTCCACACCAGCACGCTAGTCGTCGCCGTGAGCCCAGCCGCAACGCACGCCCACCACGGCCGCAATCCCAACTCCCGCCCCAACCGCCAAGTTCCCGCCACCACCAGCAAATGACACGCGGCGCCCAACAACTTCGCCCACACCATCGCCGGCAAGTGCACCAAGAACCCGATCGACAACAACGCCGTCCACAACGGCGCCGTCGACCCCGCCACCAGCTCGCCAGGGTTGTACGACAACCCCTCCCCCGCCGCCAGGTTGCGAGCGAACTGCAAATGGATCC
>DATNCU010000068.1:0-4761 GCA_035607145.1 Thermoanaerobaculia bacterium | reverse complement strand
GCCGCTCGAGGCGAATGCCTTGAAGCTGCCCGTCACCATCGCGCAGCTCGACGAAGAAGGCGGAGAGGCCGGCGCTCCCCGCCGGCGAGTCCGGCAGGCGCGCCAGGGTGAAGGCGATGTCGGAGTCGATCGCCGAGGTGAACCACTTGCTGCCGAAGAGCCGCCAGCGGTCGCCGTCGCCACCAAGCTGCGCCGCGCCCTCGCTCGTCGCGATCGTCGCCGTGCCGCCGCCGACGTCGGAGCCGCCGCCGCGCTCCGTCATCCACTGGCCGGCGGTCCAGAAACGGTCGGCGTCTCGGGCGAGCAGGCGCGGCAGCACGCGCGCGGCGAGAGCCGGCGGCGCCGCGGTCTCCAGCAGCCGCGCGGCGCCATCGGTCATCGCCAGCGGGCAGAGGTAGGTGGCGGCCGAAGGGTTGAAGAGGTAGAGCAGTGCGTGCTGGTACGGACGCGACCACGGACCGTGCGTGCGCTCGTATCCCGTGGCGACGAGCCCCTCCTCGGCGGCGACGCGCTTGAGGCCGAGCCAGCCGGGCGAGAGCTCGAGGTAATCGATGCGCCGACCCCACGGATCGAACGGCACGTGGCGCGGCGGCTGCGCCTCCGCCGCGGCGGCGAGCGGCAGCAGGTCGGAAGCGGCGCGCTCGCCGAGGTGACGCAGGTGCGGCGTGATGGCGCGGAAGACGTCGCGCGGCAGCAGCGCGGCGAGCAGCGAGCGCAGGAGCGGGTCGCCGTCCCAGGTATTGGTGAGGTGCGGCGAGTCCTGGAAAAACGCGTCCACGACGTTGGCGATCACTATACTGACTCGGTGACCTCGTTCAACGCGGAACTGGGGCTGGTGGTGGGTGAGGCGGGCACGGTGCTCGACACTCGCCCCGAGCACGAGGTCGTCCCCGGCACCATCCACTTCGCCGTTCTCGCCACGGTCGCCGAGGTGGCGGCCGCGGGCGCGGTAGGGGCGCCGGTGGTGCCGGCGGCGGTGTCCCTGACGCTGCTCAGCCGCGCGCAGCCCGGGCGCCTCGTCGGCCGCGGCAAACTGCTGCGCCGCGGTCGGACGCTGGCGGTGGCCGAGGGCGAGGTCCTGCAGGACGGGAAGCTGGTGGCCAAGGTTACCGTCACGTTCGCCTTGATCCAGTCGTGATCTAGCCCGGGAACCTTTCCCTGGTCTGGCCGTTATTTGGTGTGGATGCGGGCAGCAACCGCCACTTCCACCACCATGGTCGAGTCCAGCGACGGCGAGCTGATGGGGCGCGTGGCGGTCGGCGACCGCCAGGCCTTCGCCGACATTGTCGAGCGCCACCAGCGGCCGCTCACCGCCTACCTCGGCCGCCTCTGCGGCAGCCGCGACCGTGCCGAGGAGCTGGCGCAGGAGTCGTTCGTGCGGCTGTTCCAGGCGGCCGGCGGCTACCGCGACGAAGGACGGCTGCTGCCCTACCTCTTCCGCATCGGCACCAACCTCTTGCGCAGCGAGGAGCGCCGCCGCCGCCGCTGGCGCCTCATGCTGCCCCTCGTCGCCGGCAGCAACGGCCACCACGCGCCGGCGCTCGGCGAGGCGACCGTGCTACTCGACGAGCTGCAGCAACGCGTGCGGCGCGAGCTGCAGCGGCTGCCGTTCCGTTTCCGCGTGCCGCTGGTGCTGTTCGAGATCGAAGACTGGAGCTACGCCGACATCGCCGCGCTGCTCGGCTGCCGCCAGGGCACCGTCAAGTCGCGCATCCATCGCGGGCGGGAACGGCTGCGTCAGGCGCTCTCGCCCTATTGGCATCCGGCGACAAATGAAACCAGGGGGAACGGATGACTGAACGGATCGGCCAGCTCCGCCAGAAGCGCGACGCCCTGCGCGAGGCGTTGCGCAGCCTGCCCGCGGCGGCGCCGGGCCTGGCGTTCACGACCCGCGTGCTGGCGCGGCTCGACCGCCCGGCGCGGCCGCGCCGCCGTCCCATCCCCGCCTGGGTGACCGCGGCCGCGACGATGGCGGTGCTGGTCGCCGGCCTCTGGGGCGTTGCGGCCGGGCGGCAGGCCTGGCAGGAGCAACGCCGGCGCGCGGCGATGCGGGCGGAGTCGGCGGCGCTAGCGCGCGAGCTCGCGGCGCTGCACGAGGAGCTCGCCGAGCCGGCGCCGGTGCTCTACCTCGGCGGCAACGAGCAGGTCGACGTGGTGCTCGACCTCTCGGCGCTGCCCATCGCCGCCGCCGCGCCCGGCGCGGCGAGCTTCGGCAACACGAAGCGCTGAGAAGCGCGAAGTCGATGACCATTCACGAAACAACGCTGGTCGAACCAGGAGACGTCCCCATGTCGTACCGTCAGTCACTCTCGATCTCCACGCGGCGTCGTCGCGTGTGCGCCGTTGCCGCGTTCTTGCTGGCTGCCGCCGCGCTTCCCGCGCTCGCCGCGGCGAGCTCCTCGGAAAGCTCGCGGGATGACACGCGCGTGCGCGAGCGCGCCGTCGTGCGCGCGCGCACCCCGCGGCCGCTGCTGCTCACCGGCAAGCGCGGCTTCCTCGGCGTCGACCTGCTCGAGCTGACGCCCGAGCTGCGCCGCCACTTCCAAGCCGGCGACGACGCGGGCGTGCTCGTCGCGCACGTGGAGAGCGGCAGCCCCGCCGCCAACGCCGGCCTCGCGGTGGGCGACGTGCTGGTCTCGATCGACGGCAAGCCGGTGAAGAGCTCGTGGAGCCTGCGCGACCTGATCGCGCCGCGCAAGGCCGGCGACGAAGTGACGCTCTCTGTCGTGCGCGACGGCGCTCGTCGCGAGCTGGTGGCGACGCTCGTCGAGCGCGAGGGGCAGATCCTGGAGATGGGCAAGCTGATGAAAGGCCACCTGATGCCGGGCGAGGACGGCGACGACACCGTGGTCGTCATCCCCAACGCCAAGGACTGGGAGAAGTTCGGCGAGGAGATGGGCCGCTGGGGCGAGCAGTTCGGCGCCGAAGTGGCCGAGGCCTTCGCCGATCCGGACGTGCGGCTGCGCATCGAGCACGAGGTGGGGGAGCGGGCGACGCTGCAGCGCAAGATCGAGGCGCTCGAGCGGCGGCTGCACGACCTCGAGAAGCGGCTCGCCGAGCAGCACCGGTAGGCCGGGCCGGCAGACTTGCCGCCGCGGTGATTCGCGCGCCTAGCGCTTGCGAAAGAGCCGCTCGCGACCGCGCGTCCCGCGGCGGCACGTTCGGCGGGCGACAATGGTGCGATGCACCGCGGTTGGGTGCTGGCGCTCGCCGCGCTCGGCGTCCTCGCGCTGGGCGCGGCGAGCCTCGCCCTCGGCGTCGAGGCGTGGGCGGGGCTCTACCCGCGCTCGGCCGGGCTGGCGCGCGCGGCGGCGTGGCCGCTCGTCGGCCCGTGGATCGCGCAAGTGCGCGAGCGCCACCTCGGTCCGCCGGCGCCGCGCACACCCATCCGGCCGCCACTGGTGCTGCGCGAGCCGCGGCCAGCGCAGGAAGCCGAGGCTGCGCCCGCCGGTCCGGCGGACCTGCCCGAGGGTGTATGGCCGGAGCTGTGGCTCCAGCCCGGCGACGCGCTGCATGCCCGGCCGTCGGGCGACGCACCGGTGGTGATCGCCGCCGGCGCCATCGCCAACGTCTCGGTGCTGGAGGCGCGCGGCGAGTGGCGGCGCGTGCGCTGGCACGGCCGCGAGGGTTGGGTGCGCGAACGGCCACGCTCCGGTCCGCCGCTCGGCAGCACCGTCGAGCCGGTGCGGCCCGTGAGCGGCCGGACGGCCGCGCCGGAGCTGCTCGCCGCCGCGCGCGAGCTGCTGCGCGATGGCGAGACCGCGAGCACAGGCGCGATCGGCGAATCAGGCGATGCATCGCGTGCCGACGAGACTGGCAACGCACCGACCCGCCATCTCGGCCCCTACGCGCTGCTCACCGACGTCGAGGAGCCCGCGCTGCTGCTCTTACTCGATCGCGCCGCGGCCGCCGTCGACGGCGCTTACCGTGCCCGCTACGGCCTCGAGCTTGCCGGCGCGCCGGCCGAGACGATCGTGCTCTTCCGCCGCCGCGCCACCTATGACGAGTTCGTGCGCCGCACCGGCGGCCCCACCGCCGAGACGGGGCACTTCTCGCGCGGCGTCGTCGCCCTCTACCGCGAGGGGCGCCTCATCGAGGACGTGCGTACGACGCTGTTGCACGAGCTGGTGCACGCGCTCGGGCGCCGCGGGCTCGGCCCGGCGTTGCCGCCGTGGCTCGACGAGGGGATGGCGGACGATCTCGCCGAGTCGCGCATCGGCGCCTCGGCGGGCGTCGAACCGGGAACCGTCAGCGGCACCACGCTGCGCATCGGCAGCTTCTTCGAGATGCACGGCGGCGAGGCCTCGCGCGAGCTGCTGCGGCGGCAGCTGCAGCGCGACGGGCTGGTGCCGCTCGCGCGCCTCGTCGCCATGGAAGACGCCGAGTTCCACGCCCTGCGTCCGGCGGGGCTCGGCTACGCCGAGGCGAGCTTCTTCATCCGCTGGCTGCTCGCCGGCGAGCTGGCGGCGCCGTTCCGGCGCTTTCTAGGCGAGGTGGCCTCGGGCGTGCCGCCGACGCCGGAGGCGCTGGCGGCCGCACTGGGCCGCCCCTGGGAGGAGCTCGATGCGGGCCTCGCCGCTTGGGTGCGGGAGGGCCCGCCGTCCCCACCCGGGATGCCCTTCCCGCCACCCACAACCTCGGCGAGTCCCGAGCCCTCCCCGGCCTCGACACCCCGGCAATAGCCCTTGGCCAAGCCGGTCTCAGACCCTCTGTCGGTGCCGAGCGAATCTGTCCGCTAACTGCCGAGCGAAAATGTCCGGT
>DATNCU010000244.1:0-2967 GCA_035607145.1 Thermoanaerobaculia bacterium | reverse complement strand
GTGCGCGCCGGAGGGTACGGTGGTGGTGGGGGCACGCTACGACCCCGACCACCGGCCGCTGCCGAGTCTGGTCATCTCGGTGCGCGACCAGGGTCCCGGCTTCCGCAGCGAGGACCTGCCGCGCCTCTTCGAGCCCTTCTTCAGCCGGCGGCGCGGCGGCAGCGGGCTCGGCCTCGCCATCGTGCACAAGATCGTCGGCGACCACGGCGGCGAGGTGACCGCCGGCAACGCCCCCGGCGGCGGCGCCGTCGTCGAGGTGTGGCTGCCGGTGCTGCGCGGGATGATGCATGCTGCCCGACAAAGTGCTGCTGGTTGACGACGAGCAGGGGCCGCGGTTCGGCGTCTACCGCTTCCTGCGCTCCCACGGCTTCGAGGTCGAGGAGGCGGAGGACTGCGCCTCGGCGCGGGTGAAGCTGCGCGCCTTCCAGCCCGACGTCACCATCCTCGACTACCGCCTCCCCGACGGCACCGCCGTCGACCTGCTGCCGCAGGCGTGCGAGTCCTCCTCCGTGATCGTGCTCACCGCGTTCGCCTCCATCGACACCGCCGTCGAGGCGGTCAAGCTCGGTGCCGAGCAGTTCTTCACCAAGCCGGTCGAGCTCGAGGCGCTGCTGGTGGTGATCCGCCGGCTCATCGAGAACCGCCGCAACCGGCGCCTGCTCCTCGCCGACGCCCACTCCGGCGTCCACCGCCTCACCACCGACCCCTTCGACGGCACCAGCCGCGCGATCCGCGAGCTGCACGACGGCGCCCTGGCGGTGCTCCGCACCGACAGCCCACTGCTCATCCGCGGCGAGACCGGCACCGGCAAGACCGTGCTGGCACGCTGGATCCACTCCGCCAGCCGGCGCGGTGAGGAGCCCTTCGTCGACCTCAACTGCGCCGGCATCTCGCGCGAGTTCCTGGAGAGCGAGCTGTTCGGCCACGAGAAGGGGGCCTTCACCGGCGCCGTCGCCGCCAAGGCGGGCCTGCTCGAGGTGGCGCACCGCGGCACGGTCTTCCTCGACGAGATCGGCGACATGGACCCGCGGGTGCAGGCGAGCCTGCTCAAGGTGCTCGAGGAGAAGCGCTTCCGCCGCCTCGGCGAGGTGCGCGACCGCACCGTCGACGTGCGGCTGATCGCCGCCACCCACCACGACCTGCTCGACCTCGTGCAACGGCAGCAGTTCCGGCGCGACCTCTACTACCGCATCAGCGCCCTCGAGCTCGTGGTGCCACCGCTGCGCGAGCGGCGCGAGGACATCCCGCTGCTCGCGTCGCGAATCCTCGAACGGCTGGCGCGCGACTTCGGGCTGCCCCCCGCGAAGCTGAACGAGGGGGCGGCGCGGGCGCTCGCCGAGCATTCGTGGCCGGGGAACATCCGCGAGCTGCGCAACGTGCTCGAGCGGGCGCTGCTGCGGAGCCCGGCGGGGGAAGTGGTGGCGGCTGCGCTCGAGCTGCCGAGAGCGGGGGCGGCCGGCGCGGCGACGCCCGGAGCTGCCGGCGGCGGTGGACCCGCACCGGCGCGCGGCGGCACCCTCGAGGACGTGGAGCGCGACTACCTCGAGCAGGTGCTGCGCGAGGAGGATGGGTCGGTGGAGCGCGCGGCCGCCCGGCTGGGCATCTCGAAGAGCGCCGTCTACTACAAGGCCCGGAAGCACCAGATCGACCTTTCTAGGATTAGAAACTGACGTTCTGAAACCGCTTACAGTCCGGGTGGACCGACTTCCGGAGCCGGACTAAGAGGTTTGGTTTCAGAGGGATAAGAGAAGAGGCCGGAAAGGCACGGCGGTTGCCCTATGGCGGCCGCGTGACACACCGAATTCTCGTCGTCGACGACGCCGACACGATCCGCTTTGCCTTCGGCCGGCACTTCCGCAGCTGCGGCTTCGAGGTCGACTGCGCCCGCGAGCTGGAAGAGGCCGAGTCGCTCGCCCTCCACACCGACTACGCGCTGGTGATCGCCGACCTCTCGCTCACCGGCGTCGACGGCCGCGAGGGGCTGGAGATCCTCCGCTTCCTCCGCCGCCACCGGCCGGGCGTGCGGGTCATCGTCGTCAGCGCCAACGCCTCGGCCGCCGCCGAGCGCGAGGCCTTCGCCCGCGGCGCCCACGCCTTCGTCGACAAGTGCAGCCCGCTGGTCGAGATCGCCCGCCTCGCCGGCGACTTGGTGCGGAGGGCCTCGTGAGCGGCACCACGCTCATCACACGGCTGCGCGAGCCGGGTGCCATCCGCATCGAGTTCCAGCCCATCCTCAAGCTGGTGGGAGAGGAGGTGCAGCTGTACTCGCTGGAGGCGCTGGCGCGAGGGCCGGTGGGCTCCACCGCCGAGCGCGCCGAGGTGATGTTCGAGTACGCGCGCCGCATGGGGGAAGAGGTCACGATCGACCTTCTCTGCATCCGCACCGCGCTCGTCGCCGCCCGCGCGCTGCCCGGCGAGCCCCACCTCTCCCTCAACGTCCACGGCTCGACGCTCAGCGAGGCGAGCTTCGCCGACGAGCTGCTGATGCTCGCCGCCGCGCACCGCATCGACCCGCGCCGCCTCATGCTGGAGATCGTCGAGCACCGCACCGCCTGGCCGATGGACGCCTTCGGCGCCACCCTGCAGCGCCTGCGCGCGGCGGGAGTGCGCATCGCCCTCGACGACCTCGGCGTCGCCGCGTCGAACTACCGCATGCTCGTCGACTGCCGCCCCGACCACCTCAAGGTCGACCGCTACGTCGTCCACGGCTGCAGCGGCGACCGCTTCCGCCGGGCCGTCCTGCAGTCGATCGTCATCCTCGCCGCCGGCTGCGCCGCCGTGCCCATCGCCGAAGGCGTCGAGGACGCCGCCGACTACGCCGTCCTCCGCGAGCTCGGCATCGAGCACTTCCAAGGCTGGCTCTGGGCCCGCAGCATGCCCGCCACCGAGATCGCGACGAGCTCCGTGCTGCAACTGCCGGCGGCCGTGCACGGCTGACGACCAGCCGCCACTACTCGCGCCGCAGAG
>DATNCU010000026.1:0-11006 GCA_035607145.1 Thermoanaerobaculia bacterium | reverse complement strand
CATCGGCCTGCGGACCTTGCAGAGGAAGCTCAAGGAGTACAAGGACCAGGGCTTCTGGAACGACTGATCTTTTCTTGACAGCGGAGGGCGCGGCGCATGGAGATCCCGAACGAGGTCCTGATCCACAACGAGCTGCTCGGTCTCAAGAGCGCCCGCGGCACCCTCATCCGTGTCGCCCCCGAGGGCTACTACGAGGTCAACCTCCGCTTCGGCGCCAACACCCACCGCGTCCTGCTCCCCATCGACGCCACGGTGGTGATCTCCGCCGACCCCGAGCCGGCGGTGGGGGAGCAGGTCGAGATCGAGCGGTAGGAGAGGACCGTCGTTCGCGCCTACTGGCCTTGCCAGAGCTCGTAGGCGAACTCGTTGTGGGTCTTCGCGCCGCCGGGCTCCGCGTGCGGGGCCACGTTGATGCGTAGCAGCTCGCCGCCAAGGACCGGCAGGTCGAGGTCGAGCTCCTGCCAGCGGCGGTCGGGGTTGGCGGGGACGTAGGGGAAGGTGGCGACGCGCTTGCCGGCGACGAAGACGTCGGCTTCGGGAGTGCCAGTGGCGGCGTCGAGGAGGCGGCGTAGGCGCAGCGGTCCCGGACGCGGCGAGCGGAGGGTGAAGCTCGACTGGCCCCTCGAGAATGAACAGCCGAGCGCCGTACCTACCAGCGGCGGGTCGTTCTCGAAGGCCCCGGTCACGGCGGCGCAGCGCGCGAGTCGCGGCGGCTGATAGCGGTGGTCGCGCGCCGATCGCGCCTTAGAGAGGTCGAGGCGGTCGACGAGCCGCCACGAGGCGTCGTCTCGCGAGTAGCCGTAGGCGACGGCGCGGCCACGCATGCGTGTGTGGCCGGTGGGCGGACCGGGGCCGTTCTCGAGCGCCACGCGCAGCCCGCCGTGGAAGGGCACCGCGTCGGCGAGCAGCAGGCGGTACATGCCGTCGACGAGCTCACCCTCGGCCGTGGTCAACGTGTAGACAGAGCCGTGGAGCGGCGCGAGCACGGGGCCGCGGTCGAAGTAGAAGCCGCCGTTGAAGAAGTCCTCGACGCCGGTGCCGTAGACCGCGGGGCTCGCCGAGCCGTCGACGTAGACGCGCTCGTCACCCTCGAGGTAGTCGTGGGAGATGGTGCCGACCGAGCCCAGCTCGAGGAAGAGGCCCACCCACTTGCCGGCGCCGCCGCGCGCGAGCAGCGTCACGTCGCGCTCCGGATCGACGGTGTCGGCGCTGCGCGCCTGGGCGAAGAATGGCGCGCTGTCGGCGGGCGGCGGGTCGCTGCTCCAGCCGACGATGGCGCCGACGGAGACGAGCGGGTCGCCGATGCCGTCGTGGACGATGGCGATGCGCGCGCCGTTCTTGAACGGCATCGGGAAGTAGGAGTAGAAGACCTGGTCGTCCAGGTTGGCGCCCACCAGCAGCGAGCGCGTCGGCGCCGCCGGGGCGCGGCCGATGGCGAAGAAGTCGGTGACCGGCAGGTCGACGCGGCGGACGCCGTCGAAGTCGATGCGGATGCGCAGTCGGGGCCAGTAGATGGGGTGGACACCGATGCGCAGGAGGCGCACCTCGCCCGGGCCCTCGCGCTCCCAAATCACCGTGGTGCCGCCGTACTGCAGGGCGTGGTCGCCTTCCTGGCGATGCGGCGCCGGCTGCGGCCAGGGATCGCGGCCCGCCAGATCGAGCGCGCGGGTGAGCGCCGAGAGGTCCTCGTCGCCGCGGAAGCTGGCCACGCCGGCGGCGCTCGCCAGGCGGTGGAAGCCGATCTGGTACCAGATGCGGGCTGACTGAGCGCCGACGAGCGACACCGTGCAGCCGCGGCGGTAGGGGATGGGCACGTAGCTGACGTTGCCGCCGCTGCTGTCGAAGAGGTCGAGCACCAGCGGCGGCACGAACGGTGGATGGGTGCCCGCGAACAGCTCGGGCAGCGGCAGGTCGACGCGCGGCGCGCTCTCGCCGTCGACGCGGATGCGGATGCGCACGTTGGGGTCGAGCGGCATGCTGGTGCCGTCGCCCATCGTCATCCAGATGCGGGTGATGGCGCCGGCGCCGGGCTCGTCGAAGATCACCGCCTCGCCGTTCTCGATGCGCAGGAAGCGGGTGTCGCCGGCGGAGGTGCGATCGAAGCGGCACTGCGAAGGGCAGTGGCTGCTGCGCAGCAGCACCTGGTCGCCGTCGACGAGGCGCGAGAGCTCGGAGAGGTCGCGCCACCACTCCCACGGCAACGGTGCCGCGGCTGCTGCCGATGGGATCGTGAGCGCCGCCGCGAGCGCGGCTGCCAACGCCGCCCGCAGCGCTGGCGCCGCCATCACCCCGCGCCCATCGCCGCCAGCATCTCGCGCACCGCTTCGGCGAGCCCCACGAAGACGGCGCGCGACACCAGCCAGTGGCCGATGTTGAGCTCCTCCATGTGGGGGAGCGCTGCGACAGGCCCGACGTTGGCGGTGGTGAGGCCGTGGCCGGCGTAGACGCGGAAGCCGGCGGCGTTGCCCTGCTCGGCTGCGGCGCGCATGCCGGCCAGGTGCAGCTCGCTGTCGAGCCCCGTGCTGCGCGTGTAGGCGTCGGTGTTGATCTCGAAGCCTTCGACGGTGCCGGCGCCGATCTCGGCGAGCCGCTCGAGCTGCTCGGGATGCGGGTCGAGGAAGAGCGACACCGCGATGCCGGTATCGCGGATGCGCAACGCCGCCTCGCGCAGCCGCTCGCCGTGGGCGAGGAGGTCGAGCCCGCCCTCGGTGGTCACCTCGTCGGCGCGCTCGGGCACCAGCGACACCTGGTGCGGCCGCATCTCGAGCGCGATGCGCAGCATCTCGTCGCTCGCCGCCATCTCGAGGTTGAGCTTGCCGCGCACGCTCCGGCGCAGCGCTAGGAGATCAGCGTCCTGCACGTGGCGGCGGTCGCCGCGCAGGTGCGCGGTGATGCCGGAAGCGCCTGCCTCTTCGGCGATGCGCGCCGCTTCCACGACGTCCGGGTAGGGCGCGCGCCGCGCCTGCCGCAGCGTGGCGACGTGGTCGATGTTGACGGAGAGACGGGGCGGCATCGGTTCGTTCGCTGGGTTCGTGCGTGGTGCTCTCGCGTGCGCCGTTCGTAGCATAGGTCATCGCGCGGTGACGCCGCGGTGAAGGCTCGACCGCGTCGCTCGCTCAACGTCTTGAACGACGCGACGTTCAACGCATTGAGCCGGCGCGGTTGCTTGCGCCTATCGTTTTCGCGGCAAGTGCCGCTCGTTGTTGAGCCTGCACGCACGTGGCCGCCGCTGGCAGGACTCTTGCCCCTGCGGCTCGCGACCAGGCCGAGTGTCAGGAGAAGGACATGATCCGTCGCGGGCTCTATCTGCTGACGATGGGGCTGTCGATGTTTATCGCCGCTTCGGCGGCGGCCTCGGATCCGGGTGACGTCGACCGCGGTCTGCTGCTGCGGTCGCGAGACGGCGCAGCGTTCGAGGCGCCGATCGTCGGCACCGCGGTGTCGATGCGCGTCACCGGCATCGTCGCGCGGGCGCGGGTAACGCAGATCTTCCTCAACCCGACGAGCGAGTGGGTGGAAGGGATCTACGTCTTCCCGCTGCCCGAGGGCGCCGTCGTCGACGATCTGCGGATGACCATCGGCGACCGCGTGCTCACGGGCGTCGTGCGTGAACGCGCTCAGGCCGCGGCGGTCTACCAGGCGGCCCGCGACATGGGTCATCGCGCCTCGCTGGTCGAGGTCACCCGCCCCGGCGTTTTCACCATCGCCGTCGCCAACCTCGGCCCGGGCGAGAAGGTGGAGATCGCCGTCGAGCTGCAACAGGTGGTGCAGTACGGGCACGGGCGGTTCGGGCTGCGCTTTCCGATGGTGGTGCCGCCGCGCTACGCCTCGAAGGCCGCGGACGCGCTGCCGATCCCGGCGCCGGTCGCCGGCCCCAACGCGTCGTCGTTCAGCTTCCACGTCGAGCTGGCGCCGGGCTTCCCGGTGGGAGCGATCGACAGCTCCTCGCATCGCGTCGCGGTGAAGCGCGACGACCGCAAGCTGCGGTACGCCGTCGACCTCGCCGACGGCGTGGCGGTCGCCGACGCCGACTTCCTGCTCGACTGGACGCCTGCCGTGGGCAAGGCGCCGCGTGCCGTCCACTTCACCGAGACGGTGAACGGGGAGCGTTACTCGCTGCTGATGGTGATGCCTCCCGATGCGCCCGAATCGGCGGCGGCGCGCCTGCCGCGCGAGACCATCTTCGTCATCGACACCTCGGGCTCGATGACGGGCACCTCGCTCGACCAGGCGCGCGAGGCGCTGGTCCTCGGGCTCGAACGGCTGGCGCCCGGCGATCTCTTCAACGTCGTGCGTTTCGACTCCACGGCCGAGGCGATGCTCCCGAGCAGCGTCTGGGCAGACGCCGCGGCGATCGACAAGGCGAAGTCGTGGGTGCGCGCGCTGGAGACCCGGGGCGGCACCGAGATGCTGCCGGCGTTGGACCTGGCGCTGCCCACCGCGGATGCCAAGCGCGGCTACGTGCGCCAGGTGATCTTCGCCACCGACGGCCAGGTCTCCAACGAGGCTGACGTGCTGCGCTTCGTCAGGCAGCGCCTCGGCACCAGCCGTCTGTTTCCGGTCGCCATCGGTGCGGCGCCGAACGCCGCCTTCCTTCGCCAGGCCGCGGCCGTGGGGCGGGGCACGCTCACCGCCATCGCGAGCGTCGAGAAAGTGAAGGAGGGCATGGCCGACCTCTTCGCCCGCATCGACACGCCGTTGTTCAGCGACCTCAGCGTGCAGTGGTCGGATCCGGCGGCCGAGGCGTGGCCGGAGCGGATCCCCGACCTCTACATGGGCGAGCCGCTAGTGGTGAGCGCGCGCCTGCGCGAATCTGGATCGGTGAGCGTGGCGGCGCAGCAGGGCGACAAGAGCTGGCAGGAGGACGTCCCCGAAGCGGTCGAGGTGCGCGGCGCCGGGCTCGACAAGCTGTGGGCCGGCTACAAGGTGCAGTCGCTGCTCGACAGCTTGTGGAGCGGCGCCGAGCCTCAACACGTGGCGCGCGAGGTGACGCAGCTGGGGCTCGCGCACCGGCTGCTGACGCCGTATACCAGCTTCGTCGTGGTGGAGGAGGTGCCGGTGCGGCCGGCGGATGCGCCGCTGATGACCTGCCGCATCCCCGGCGCGGTTCCGCGGGGCACGGTGTCGGCGCCAGCTGACGTGGCGGGTGGTACGTGGCCGGTACCGGCCGCTCCCTCGGCCGCGGTGTCACGCGCCATCTCGGTTGGCGGGTCGGCCCCGCCGTCGGATCCGAACGCGCAATCCATACAGGACGTGATCACGGTGACCTCCGAGTCGCCGCTGCTCGACGAACGGCGGATCTCGACCGGCGCCACGGTGGCCAGCACCGAGCTCGAGAAGATCCCCACCACCCGCGACCCGTGGGTGATCCTGCAGTCGACGCCGGGCGTGCTCGTCGACCGTATCAACGTCGGCGGCAATGCCGCCGGCCAGCAGTCGAGCTACGTCGGCCCCGGCTCGGCGATGGCGCAGGCGAGCTGGTCGGTGGACGGCGTGGTGATGACCGACATGGCGGCGCTCGGCTCCGCGCCGGCGTACTACGACTTCGACAACTTCGAGGAGATGCAGGTGTCGACCGGCGGCTCGGACTCCGCCACCGCCACCGGCGGCGTGGCGCTCAACCTGGTGACCAAGCGCGGCACCAACGAGTGGCGCGGCAGCGGCCGCCTGGTCGTCGCCGACGGCAGCTGGCAGGCCTCGCGCGAGCGCGCCAACCGCGTGGCGAGCCTCGCCGACTACGGGGCCGAGCTGGGCGGTCCCATCGTGCGCGACCGCGTGTGGGTCTGGGGGTCGCAGGCGGCGCAGAACGCCGAGCTGCTGAGCACCGCCGACCTCGAGACTTCGACGACGATCGAGAACGCGGCGCTCAAGATCAACGCTCAGCCCACCGTCGACAACTCGGTGGTGGTCTCGGCCCTCGACAGCGACAAGCGCGAGCGCGGTGCCGGCAGCGATCCGTTCCGTCCTGAAGAGACCACATGGAACGAATCGCGGCTCGGCGGCGCGCCGACGGCGTTGCGAATCGAGGACACCCAGATCTTCGGCTCGCAGCTCTACGTCACCGGGTTGTACTCCGCGGTGAGGAACGGTTTCGAGCTCACACCTCGCGGTGGCGACGACCGCACCGCCTACTTCGACAGCGACGGCCGCTGGCATCACACCTTCACACACGAGCGGGCAGAGCGCCGGCAGCGCCAGCTCAAGGCCGACGGCTCCTACTTCGCGAGCACCGGATCGTTGAGCCACGAGCTCAAGCTCGGCGGCGGCTACCGCGAGGCCGAGGCGAAGTCGTCATCGCAGTGGGGTGGGGCCGGCTACGCCATCGCCGTCGAGTACGCCGGCGGCGCCAGCCCGCTGCTCTACGCGGCGCGCGACGCCGCTACCGCTGCCACCAACGAATACACGAGCGCCTACGTCCAAGACACGGTGTCGAAGGGGCACCTCACCGCCAATTTGGGCTTGCGCTACGACCTGCAGCAGGGCACGCGCGCGGCGAGCGCGGTGCGCGCGAACCCGGTGTTCCCCGATCTGTTGCCGGGCGCGTCGTCGGCAGGAGGCGGCGCCGGCTTCGAGTGGAGCTCGCTCGTGCCGCGCGTCGGGCTGACCTGGGCGGTGGGTCCGGAACGGACGACGCTGCTGCGGGCGAGCTGGTCGCGGTTCGCCGACCAGCTCGGCATCGAGACGGCGACGCACCTCGATCCGCTCGCCGAGCCGGGATACGTCCACTTCCTCCTCGACGGCACGACGAGCCCGGACGGCGTCGTCACCCGCGGCGACGTCGTCGACCGCAACGGCGACGGCGTGATCGACCTCGGCGATGCCATCGTCTTCAGCGGCTCCTACGACCCGCTCGGTCGGGGGCTGCTGCAGAGCGATAGCGTCGACCCCGACCTGCGCGCGCCGATGACCGACGAGCTGCTCGCTTCCGTCGAGCACTCGGTCCTTCCCGAGCTGGTGGTCGGTCTGCAACTCAGCTACCGCCGGCTCACCGGCCTCCTCGAGCGCGAGCTGCTGGTCTTCGACGGCGATCCTTGGGCCGCCGAGAACCTGACCAGCGTCGGGCGCCTCCACACCCGCGCCGATTACGTGCCGGTCTCACGGCTCGAGAGCGGCGACGGTGGCTACACCTACTGGCAGCTGCGCTCCGGCGTCGCCAGCCGTGGCGGCACCCACCTCGAGAACGGCGATCGCGAGCACGAGTATCGCGGCGCCTCGCTCACCATCGACAAGCGGCTCGCCAACCGCTGGATGTTGCGCGGCAACTTCAGCTGGTCCGACTGGCGGTGGCGCGTGCCCGACCGCGAGCTCGAGGACCCCACCCGCCTCCTCGGCGGCGGCTTCGACGGCGAGCCCGTGCTCGAGCCCTCTGCCGTGGGTCCGGACTCCAGGCCGGGCGTCTACGTCAACAGCCGCTGGTCGTACGCGCTCAACGCCCTCTACCAGGTGGCGCCGGCGCGGCCCTGGGGCTTCGACGTCGCCGTCGCGCTCTCCGGCCGGCAGGGCTACCCGCTGCCCTGGTACCAGCTCCTCGGCTTCGGCCAGCGCAACGGCATCCCGGGACTGAGCAGCGTGCAAGCGGTGGGCAACGACGCGTACCGCCTCGACGACGTCCACCTCCTCGACGCCGGCATCGAGAAGGAGCTGGCCTTCCGCGACTTCGCCTTTACGATCGGCGTCCACTGCTTCAACGTGCTCGATGCGGGGCCGGTGTTGCAGCGCGACTACCGGCTGCGCACCGCGAGCGACGGCTACTCGTCGCCGTCCGTGGGCAGCGTCACCGAGATCGCCGGTCCGCGAGCGCTGCGCGTCGCGCTGCGCCTTCGCTATCGCTGAGCCGGCCTGAAGCGGTGCGGCGCCGCGGTCAAGCCGTGGCGCCCACCGCTTCGCGGATGGCGCTCTCGAGGCGCGCCGCCTGCTGCTCGAGCGCCTGTAGCTCCGGCCCCTCGAGCATGATGCGCGCGAGCGGCTCGGTGCCGCTGTAGCGCAGCACCAGGCGGCCCTTGCCGGCGAGCTCGGTCTCCACCGCTGCCTGCGCCGCTGCCACCTCCGGCAGCTGCTCGAACGGACGCTTCTCGCGCACGCGGACGTTGCGCAGGATCTGCGGGTAGCGGTGGAAGCCGGCGAGCAGCTGCGCGAGCGGCCGCCGCGCACGGCGCACGAGGTGGGCGAGGGTGAGCGCGGTCACCAGGCCGTCGCCGGTGGAGGTGGTGGCCGCGTGCACCAGGTGTCCGGACTGCTCGCCGCCGAGCTTGATGCCCCGCTGCCGCATGGTCTCCATCACCGTGCGGTCGCCGACGTCGCAGCGCACGACGTCGATGCCGCTCGCGGCAAGCGCGTGCTCGAGGCCGAGGTTGCTCATCGAGGTGGCGACGATGGCCGGCGGGTCGAGGTGCCCTTCCGCGAACAGCGCCCGCGCCCACAGGTAGAGCATGGCGTCTCCGTCGCGCACCTCGCCCTCGGCGTCGACCAGCAGCGCGCGGTCACCATCGCCGTCGAAGGCGATGCCGAGGTCGGCGCCGGCTTCCACCACCGCGGCGGCGAGCGCTTCGGGGTGTGTCGAGCCGGAGCGCAGGTTGATGTTGCGGCCGTCCGGCGTGCCGGCGAGCTGGCGCACGTTGGCGCCGTGGGCGGCGAAGACGCGCGGCGCGATCTCATAGGTGGCGCCGTGGGCGGTGTCGAGCACCACCGACAGCCCGGCGAGCGCGCCGGGCTCGTGCAGCAGGCCGGTCAGGAAGCCGACGTAGGCCTCGTAGCCGCTGCGGTCGACGTGGAGGACCGGCTCGGTCGCGTCGCGCGAGCCCTCGGCGAGGTGCCGCTCCAGCGCCCGCTCCAGCGCCGCCTCGGCCGCCGGCGACCACTTGCGGCCCGCCTCGTCGAAGAGCTTGATGCCGTTGTCCGGCCACGGGTTGTGGCTCGCCGAGACGGTGACGCCGGCGCGGGCGCCGAGGGCGCGCACCGCCCACGCCACGCCCGGCGTCGGGATGGTGTCGAGGTAGGTGATGCGCGCGCCGGCGTCGAGGAGCCCCGCCGCCAGCCAGCGGCACAGCGTCTCGGTGCTGTCGCGGGTGTCGCCGCCGAGCGCCACGTGCGGCGCGCTTGCCTCCGCCGCGAGCACCAGTCCCAGCTCGCGGCCGAGCGCCACCACCGTCTCGCGGTCGAGCGGGTGCTCGCCGAACGGCGCGCGGATGCCGTCGGTTCCGAAGAGGCGCGGCTGCGCGTCGTCGCTCACGGCAGTCGTCTCGCTGTCGGTGCGCGCGATTACCCGCGCCGCCGCGGCGTCGGCGTCGGCTCGGCGACGGGTTGCGGCACCTGCATGGGGATGCTCACCGTCACCACCTGTGTCTGCAGCTGCAGCAGCGGGTCGGACTGCACCAGCAGCGCCGATTCCTGGAAGTCGATGGCGTGGCCGTCGAGGCTGATCGGGTTGCTGCGCACGGCGGAGAGCGCGTCGACGACGCGGCGCGGCCCGGTGACCAGCACCTCGGCGGGGTTGACGCGCGGCTTGCCGGCGAGCTCGGCACCGGCGGCAGGCTCGCCGATCAGCGGCACCTCCACCGGCAGCAGGCGGCGCACCTCCTGGTCGACGTGCAGCTGCAGAACGTTGGGCTCGATGCTGACCACCTCGAGCCCCTCGGGCATCATCACGTCGTCGGGGGTCAGCCGCACCTCCACCGGACCCTGGCGGTCGGCGCGCACCACCACCTGGACGTCGATCTGGAAGGGATTCACCCGCCGGATGGCGCGCTCGCTGCCGCGCAGCCGCACGCGCACCGTTCCCTGGGGGTCGAGGATCATCATGCCGGGCGGCGGATTGTACGTCACCGTCGCGTCGACGATCTTCTCCGCCGGCCGCTCGCCGCGGCGCTCGACGGTGACCCACAGCCAGAGCAGCACGGCGAGAGCGAGGGCGGTCATGCGCAAGGCGCCCAGCCGCACGCGCCGGCTCACGGCAGCCTCCGCGAGCCGCGCCCGCCCCTTCCGTGGGAATGGGGATAGAGGTCGGTGATCATCAGCTTGTAGAGCGTGTTGCGCAGCGCGTTGGAGTCGAGGTCGCGGATGAGCGTGCCCTGGTAGGCCACCGAGACGCGGCCGGTCTCCTCGGAGACGACGACCGCCACCGCGTCCGTCTCTTCGCTGATGCCGAGCGCGGCGCGGTGGCGCGTGCCGTACTCCTTCGACAGCTCGGCGGTGCGGGTGAGCGGCAGGTAGCAGGCGGCGGCGGCGAGCCGGTCGCCCTGCACGATCACCGCGCCGTCGTGCAGCGGCGTGTGCGGGTTGAAGATGTTGAGCAGCAGGTCGTAGGAGACGACGGCGTCGAGGCGGATGCCGTTGTCGACGAAGTTCTTGAGCCCCGCCATGCGCTCGAGCACGATGAGGGCACCGACGCGCCGGGCCGACATCGCCGTCGCGGCGAGCACGACCTCGTGGAACACCGACTCGATGCGATGGTGCGTGCCGATGCCCCAGATCGGCCGACTCCCGAACTGCGCCAGCGCGCGGCGGATCTCGTCCTGGAAGAGGACGATGATGGCGAAGGGGAGGAAGGTGAGGAAGGCCGAGAGCGCCGTCTGCAGCGTCAGCAGGTCGAAGAGGCGGGCCAGGTAGTAGACGGCGACGAGCACCAGGATGCCGTAGACGACCTGCACCGCGCGCGTGCCGCGGATGAGCAGCAGCAGGTTGTAGATGACGACGGCGACGAGCAAGACGTCGAGCCCGTCGCGCCAGGTGATCTGCTGCAGGAACTGGACGACGGCGTTCATGCGGGACCAGCCTCTGCGATGGCCCGATCGATGGCAAGGTACTGCACCGTCGCCTCGACGTCGTGCACGCGCACGATGGCGGCGCCGTGGCGGGCGGCCCAGCCGGCGGCGGCGAGGCTGCCGGCGAGACGATCCGGCGGCGGCGCGCCGGTGAGCTCGCCGATGAAGCTCTTCCTGCTGGCGCCGACGAGCAGCGGGCGGCCGAGGGCGGCGAAAGCGTCGAGCCGGCGCAGCAGGGCGAGGTTG
>DATNCU010000022.1:0-3054 GCA_035607145.1 Thermoanaerobaculia bacterium | reverse complement strand
GAGACCGGCGCGGCGTACGTGCCGCTCGACCCCGCGTACCCGGAAGACCGCCTCGCCTTCATGGTGGAGGACGCGAAGCTGAAGGTCGTCGTCACCGAGCAGCGCGTGCTCGACGAGCTCAGCCTTCCCGACGCCACGACGCGGCTGCTGCTCGGCGACATCGAGCCGTCGGCGGCGGCGGCGCCCGACATCGGCGCGGTCGACCCCGAGCTGCCGGCGTACGTCATCTACACCTCGGGCTCGACGGGCAAGCCGAAGGGCGTGCTACACACGACCGCCGGCTATCTGCTGCACGCCGCGCTCACCCACAAGCTCGTCTTCGACCTCCACGAGGACGACGTCTACGCCTGCGTCGCCGACGTCGGCTGGGTGACCGGGCACAGCTACATCCTCTATGGGCCGCTGTGCAACGGCGCCACGACGGTGATGTTCGAGTCGACGCCGCTGTACCCCGACGCCGGGCGCTACTGGCGGCTGGTCGACGAGCTCGGCGTCACGATCTTCTACACCGCGCCCACCGCCATCCGCGCCATCGCGCGCGCCGGCGACGAGTGGGTGACGAAGCATTCGCGTAAGTCGCTGCGCATCCTCGGCACCGTCGGCGAGCCGATCAACCCCGAGGTGTGGCGCTGGTACCACGACGTCGTTGGGGACGGGCGCTGCGCGGTGGTCGACACCTGGTGGCAGACGGAGACCGGCGGCATCATGATCACCCCGCTGCCGGGCGCCATCGCGCCCAAGCCAGGCTCGGCGACGCTGCCATTCTTCGGCGTCGACCCGGTGCTGGTCGACGACGAGGGCAAGGAGATCGCGGGCAACCCGGCGAAGGGGAACCTCTGCATGCGCCGCCCGTGGCCAGGGCAGGCGCGCACCATCTACGGCGACCATCAACGGTTCCGCGACACCTACTTCGCGCGCTTCCCCGGCCTGTACTTCACCGGCGACGGCTGCACGCGCGACGAGGACGGCTACTACTGGATCACCGGCCGCGTCGACGACGTGCTCAACGTCTCCGGTCATCGTCTCGGCACCGCCGAGATCGAGAGCGCGCTGGTGGCCCACCCGCTGGTCGCCGAAGCCGCGGTGGTAGGGTTCCCGCACGACATCAAGGGGACCGGCATCTACGCCTACGTGATCTGCAAGCCGGAGGCGGAGTCGTGGGACGCCGAGGAGCTGGTGGGCGCGCTCAAGGAGCAGGTGCGCCACGCGATCGGGCCGATCGCCACGCCCGACCGGATTCAAGTGACCCCCGGGTTGCCGAAGACGCGCTCGGGCAAGATCATGCGCCGCATCCTGCGCAAGATCGCCGCCGGCGAGTACGAGGAGCTGGGCGACATCACCACGCTGGCCGAGCCTGCCGTGGTGGAGCAGTTGGTCGACGCCCACCGCGCGGGCGCGCGGGCTTGAGCGAGGCGCTGGCGGCGGGCGCCTCGGCCGCCGCGAGTACCCCGGCCGCCGCGAGCGCGACGACCCGCAGCCGCGAGCGGCTGGCGCGCGTCCGCTTCTATTGGGTAGTCGCCGTCTGCGGCGCGGTGATCATGGCGCTCGAGATCCTCGCCAGCCGCGTGCTGGCGCCGGCGTTCGGCAACAGCGTCTACGTCTGGGGCTCCATCATCAGCGTCTTCCTCGCGGCGCTCGCCGCCGGCTACCGGCTGGGCGGGCGGCTCGCCGACCGCGAGCCGTCGCTCGCGGCGCTCGGCCGCCTGGTGCTGCTCGCGGCGCTCTCGCAGGCGCTGCTGCTCTTCGCCGGCGCGCCGCTGGTGGCGGCGCTGGGGCGATGGACGGGCGGCTCGCCGGGCGGCACGCTCGTCGCCACCACGCTGCTCTTTGGGCCGGCGAGCCTGCTGCTCGCCACGGTGTCGCCTTACGCCATCCGGCTCGCGGCGCGCGACCTCGCGGCGCTCGGCGACACCGCGGGTCGCCTGTTCGCGCTCTCCACGGCCGGCAGCCTGGTGGGCACCCTCGGCTGCACCTTCGTGCTCATCCCGCTGATGCAGCTGCAGCCGCTGCTGGCATTGCTGGTCGGGATCACGACGCTGACCGCGCTCGTGGCCCTCGGCGGCGCGTGGCGGCGCGAGGCGTGGAGCCACGCCCTCGCCGGTGCGCTGCTCGTCGCCACCGCCGTCAAGGGCGTGCGGCCGGCGCCGCTGCCGCCGCTCACCCTCTACGCTGGGATCACGCCCTACCAGTCGCTCGCGGTCAGCGACGTCGACGACCGCCGCGTCCTGACCAGCAACGGCACCCTGCACAGCGCGACGATGCGCGCGACCGGCGAGCCGGGGCTCGCCTACCTGCGCGCCTCCGCGCTGACCGCGCTCTTTGCGCCGCGCATGCAGCGGGCGCTGATGCTGGGGATGGGCTCGGGCAGCGTCGGCACCTACCTGCAGCGGCGGATCGCCGGTCTCGAAGTCGACTACGTGGACGTCGACCCCGAGGTGCCGCGGCTCGCGCGCCGCTTCTTCGGCTTCGCCGACGGTCCGCGCTCGCGCGTCCACGTGGACGACGCGCGGCGGTTCCTCGCCCAAAGCGGCGAGCGCTGGGACCTGATCGTCGCCGACACCTACGTCGGGCTGTCGGTGCCGTTCCACCTCACCACGGCGGAGTTCATGGCCGAGGTCGCGCGGCATCTCGACGAGGGCGGCGTCTTCGCGCTCAACCTCGCGGCCGGGCTCGACGACGAGTTCTCGCGCGCCATCTGGGACACCGTGCGGCGCTCCTTCCCCGCCGCCCGCGCCTTCCAGGCGCGCGGTACCAGCAACGTGTGGGTGATCGCCGGACCGGGCGCCGTGGGTTACCTGCCCGACCTGCAGGCGCGCGCGCGAGAGCTCGACCGCCGCTGGAGGTTCGAGCCCTCCCTCATGGTGCTGTTGGCGCAAGAGGTGGCGGTCGGCGACATGCCGCTCGGCGAGCCGATGCGCGACGCGTTCGCGCCGGTCGAGCACTTGATCCCGGTGGGAAAGATGCGCGCCGTGGACGCGGCGCGCTGGCGCGAGCTGCGGGAACGGATCGAAGCGGCGGCGACGCCAGCGCCGCCGCCGGCACCGATGGCGAAGG
>DATNCU010000018.1:0-3655 GCA_035607145.1 Thermoanaerobaculia bacterium | reverse complement strand
CACGCTCTGGAAGTCGCGCACGATGGTCGGGTAGGGGTGCATGCCCACGGCCGAGCCGATGAGGTAGTGCGTGGTCGAGACGTTGCTCACCCAGTCGCGCACCGCCTCGTTGATGGCGTCCTTGAGGGTGCGGCTGCCGGCGTCGACCGGCACCACCGTGGCGCCGAGCAGCTGCATGCGGCTGACGTTGAGCCGCTGCCGCCGCATGTCCTCCTCGCCCATGAACACCGTGCACTCGAGCCCCATCAGCGCCGCGGCGGTGGCGGTGGCGACGCCGTGCTGGCCGGCTCCGGTCTCGGCGATCACCCGTTCCTTACCCATGTGGCGGGCGAGCAGGCACTGGCCGATGGCGTTGTTGATCTTGTGCGCGCCGGTGTGCAGCAGGTCCTCGCGCTTGAGGTAGATGCGGGCGCCGCCGAGCTCGGCGGTCAGGTTGGCGGCGAAGTACAGCGGCGTCGGCCGGCCGGCGTAGTCGGCGAGCAGCTCGTCGAGCTCGCGGCGGAAGCGGCGGCGGCCGGCGAGCTTGTCGTAGGCCTTGGAGAGCTCGGCGAGCGGCGCCATCAGCGTCTCGGGGACGTAGCGCCCGCCGAAGCCGCCGAAGTAGCCGCGCGCGTCAGGCCAGCGTCGGCGCTTCGACATCACGGATCTCCTCGAACAACGCGCGCAGCTTTGCCGGGTCCTTGCGGCCAGGGGCGCGTTCGACGCCGGAGCAGACGTCGATGCCCCACGGGCGCCAGCCGTCGGCGGCGGCGATCAGCGAGCGCAGCGTCTGCGGACCCACGCCACCGGCCATGAGCACGCGGCGTGCCGCACGCGCGGGCGCACCTTCGACGGCTCCGGCGACGCGGCGCCACGGCCAATGCTCTCCCGTGCCACCGTACATGCCGGGGCGAGCGGCATCGAAGAGGAAGCCCCAGCAGGCGTCCCACGGCGCCGTCTCGCGCGTGGCGTCGAAGGACGCGCCGACGCGGAAGGCGCGTACGGTCTTGCCGGGCGCCACGCCCTCGCGAGCCAGCTCGCGCAGCAGGTCGGGCTCCTCGTCGCCGTGCAGCTGCACGAGGTCGAGCCGCGCCGCCGTCACCGCTTCCGCGATGCGCGCCGGACTCTCGTCGACGAAGACGCCGACGAGCAGCGCGCGACCGCGCCCCGCGTCCGCCACCTCGCGCGCCTGCGCGAGCGACACCGCGCGCGGCGAGCGCGGCCAGAAGTTGATCCCCAGCAGGTCGGCGCCCAGCTCGACGGCGAGCGCCGCGTCCTCC
Source organism: Thermoanaerobaculia bacterium (assembly GCA_035607145.1). Taxonomy (GTDB): domain Bacteria; phylum Acidobacteriota; class Thermoanaerobaculia; order Multivoradales; family JAIOJS01; genus DASYQD01. The sequence continues at coordinate 2,396 of DATNCU010000018.1, read as the reverse complement.
GGGTTCGTGACGCCGCAGATCTTGACCTTCACGCCAACAGCTCCCGCAGCGCCTTGCCGGGATCGGGCGCCAGCAGCAGGCGCTCGCCGACGAGGAAGGCGTCGTAGCCGACGGCGCGCAGCATGTGGAGGTCACCCGGCGAGCGGATACCGCTCTCGGCCACCTTGATCGCTTCGGTGGGGAGCGTGGACGCAAGCGCGAGGCCGTGCTCGATCGCCACCTCGAAGGTGCGCAGGTTGCGGTTGTTGACTCCGACCAGCTCCCAGCGCGCGCCGGAGAGCCGCGACAGCTCGCCGAGGTCGTGCACCTCGACGAGCGGCACCAGGCCGTGCGCGCGCGCCGTAGCCGCGTAGCCGTGCAGCTCTTCCTTGTCGTAGAGCGCGGCGACGAGGAGGATGGCGTCGGCGCCGGCGTCCTTGGCCCACTGCAGCTGCAGCGGATCGACGACGAAGTCCTTGGCGATGGTGGGCAGGCCGCTCGCCTGCCGGCAGCCGCGCAGCAATTCGTAGCTGCCGTAGAAGAAGTCGGGCTCGACCACCACCGAGAGGGCCGCCGCGCCCTGCTTGGCGTAGGTGCGCGCCACCTCCAGCGGATCGAACTGCCCGCGCACCGAGCCGAGGCTGGGCGAGCCGAGCTTCACCTCGGCGATTACGGCGCGGCCGCGCGAGCGCGCGAGGGCGGCGAGGAACGGGTTCTCCGGCGCGGCGAGCAAAGCGGGCGCGTTCTCCGGCGCAGACACCGCCCCACCTCCGCCGAACGGCGCCAGCCGCCGCCGCCGCCGCTCGACGATGCGCAGCAGGATGTCGGCGACGTCCGCGCGCGCGTGTTTCTCGGCCTCGCCGCTCATGGCTCTCCAGCCGTCATCGCATCGGAGCTCATCTATACTGCCTCAGCTCGGCGAGCTTACGGGCCGCCGCCGCCCCTGCCAAGAGCGCCCGCGCCTGCTCGACGCCTTCACGCAGCGTCGCCGCGCGGCCACCGACGTAGAGCGCCGCGCCGGCGTTGGCGGCGACGATCTCGGCGAGCGCCGGCTCGCCGTTGCCGGCGAGCAGCGCTTCCATGCGCGCCGCGTTCTCCTCCGGCGCACCGCCCTGCAGCGCCGCGAGCGGGACGCGCGAGAGCCCCAGCTCTTCGGGCTCGACCTCGTAGGAGCGCAGCTCGCCGTCGCGCACCTCGGCAACAGAGGTGGGCCCGGTCGTGGTGATCTCGTCGAGCCCGTCGCTGCCGTGCACCACCAGCGCGTGGCGGACGCCCAGCTCCAGCAGCACGCGGGCGAGCAGCTCGACCTTGTCGCGACCGTAGACGCCGAGCACCTGCGCTTGCGCCCCCGCCGGGTTGGTGAGCGGGCCGAGGAGATTGAAGACCGTACGTACGCCGAGCGCGCGGCGCACCGGCATCACCTCGCGCATCGCCGGGTGGAGGCGCGGTGCGAAGAGGAAGGCGATGCCGATCTCGTCGAGGGCGCGCGCCGCCACCGCCGGGTCGACCTCGATGGTGACGCCGAGCGCGGCGAGCACGTCGGCGCTGCCCGAGCGGCTGGAGACCGAACGGTTGCCGTGCTTGGCGATGGCGGCGCCGCCGGCGGCCGCCACCAGCGCGGCGGCGGTCGAGACGTTGAAAGTGCCGCGGCCGTCGCCGCCGGTGCCGCAGGTGTCGACGGCGAGCTCGCGCGAGTGCGGGATGGGCACCACGCGGCGGCGCATGGCGGCGGCGGCACCGGCGATCTCCGCCGCCGACTCGCCCTTCATCGCCAGCGCCACCAGGAGCGCCGACTTCTGCGCGGCGTCGAGCGCGCCGTCCATGAGCTGGCCGAAGAGCTGCTCCGTCTCCTCGCGTGAGAGGTCCTCGCGGGCGAGCAGACGGCGCAACGCGTCGGCGAAGGGAAGCTCGCTCATGACGTGGTCACGCACAGCGCGAGGAAGTTCTCAACCAGCCGCGGCCCGGCCTTCGTCATCACCGACTCGGGGTGGAACTGCACGCCCCACCAGGGCAGCTCGGTGTGGCGCATCGCCATCAGCGTGCCGTCGTCGGCCCACGCCACCGGCACCAGCTCGGGCGGCAGCGTCTCCTGCTTGACCTCGAGGCTGTGGTAGCGCGTCGCCTCGAAGGGGTCGGGCAGGCCGGCGAAGATCCCCTCGCCGTGGTGCCGCACGTTCGAGGTCTTGCCGTGCATGAGGTGGACGGCGCGGTCCACCGCGGCGCCGCAGGAGGCGCCCATCGCCTGGTGGCCGAGGCAGACGCCGAGCACCGGCAGCGCGGGACGCGCGCCGAGGAGGTCCATCATCACGCCGGCGTCCTCGGGCCGGCCGGGGCCGGGCGAGAGGAGGATGCCGTCGGGTTGCCGCGCCAGCATCGCCGCCGCCGGCTCGGCGTCGTTACGCAGCACGTCGACCTTC
>DATNCU010000004.1:0-2717 GCA_035607145.1 Thermoanaerobaculia bacterium | reverse complement strand
CCTGCCGGTGCGTTCGGCGGACGAGCTGGTGATCGCCGCCTACCCGGAACGCGCCGACCCACGCGACGTGCTGGTGAGCGAAGTGGCGACTCGCGTGGCCGAGCTGCCGCGAGGCGCGCGCGTGCTCACCGGCTCGCTGCGGCGACAGGCGCAGCTGCTCGCGCTACGGCCCGACCTCGAGATGGTGCCGGTACGCGGCAACGTCGAGACGCGGCTGCGTAGGTGGCGCGAGACCGGTGCGGCGGCAACAGTGCTCGCCGCAGCGGGCTTGGCGCGATTGGGACTTGCCGGCGAGCCGGCGTATCCGCTGGTAGCGGATGAGCTGGTGCCGGCGCCCGGGCAGGGGACGCTCGCCGTCCAGGTGCGACGCGGCAGCGACGCCGCGGCCTTGTGTGCAGCGCTCGACCACGCGCCGACACGGGCGGCGGCGATCGCGGAGCGCGCCATCGTGTCGGCGTTCGGCGGCGACTGCACCCTGCCGCTCGCGGCGTGGGCACGCCTCGCGCGGGACGGCTTCACGTTGACCGCGCTGCTCGCGATGGCGGACGGCAGCGAGATCGTGCGCAGCGAAGCCGTGGGCAGCGACGCGGACGCCGTGGCCGCCCAATGCATCGAGCGAATGCGCGAGCAGGGCGCTGCGGCGCTGCTCGAACGCATTCAATCCGCTGCGGGGTGAATCGGCGCCGCCCTCGCGGCGGTAGGATCGCCCCACCACCCGATGGGCATCCCCGCCGATCGCATCGGCCCCTACCCGATCGAGCGCGAGCTGGGCCGCGGCGGCATGGGCATCGTCTACTTGGGCCGCGACCCGGCGCTCGGCCGCCCGGTCGCCGTCAAGGTCCTGCCCGAGGCTGTCGCCGCCGACCGCGAGCGCCTGGCGCGCTTCGACCGCGAGGCGCGGCTGCTCGCCGCCGTGCACCACCCCAACGTGGCGAGCATCTTCAACGTGGGCGAGGAAAACGGCCGCCGCTTCCTCGCGCTCGAGTACGTGCCGGGCGAGACGCTCGCCGATCGGCTCACTCGCGGCGCGCTGCCGTTCGCCGAGGCGCTCGACGTCTGCCGGCAGATCGCCGCCGGCCTCGAGGCCGCGCACGAGGCGGGCGTCGTGCACCGCGACCTCAAACCCGCCAACGTCCGCCTGACGCCTGACGGCGTCGCCAAGGTGCTCGACTTCGGATTGGCGAAGGGCGGCGCGATCGGCTCGGAGACGGCTCCCAGCGACAGCTTCAGGAATTCGCCGACGCAGACGCTCCAGTCGACGGAGCCAGGCATGCTGCTCGGCACCGTCGGCTACATGAGCCCCGAGCAGGCGCGCGGCAAGCCCGTCGACCGCCGCGCCGACGTCTGGGCCCTCGGCTGCATTCTGTACGAGTGCCTGACCGGCCGTCCGCCGTTCGGCGGCGACACGCCTTCGGACGTGCTGGCGAAGATCCTCGAGCGCGAGCCGGCGTGGAACGCGCTTCCCGCCGCGACGTCCCCGCGCGTGCGGGAGCTCCTGCGGCGCTGCCTGGAGAAGGACCGCAACCGCCGGCTGCGCGACGTCGGCGACGCGCGGCTGGAGCTCGAGGCCGCCGATTCGGAGCGGAGCTCCGCCTCGGCGCTCGCCGTGACGGCGCTGCCGCCGCCCCGCCGGCGTTGGCCCAAGGTAGCGGCCGCCGGGCTCGCGGTCGCAACTCTGGCCGCTGCCGCGGGCTGGTGGCTGGGGCGAGGCGTCGCACGGCCAGCGACGGCCGGCCAGCGACTCTCGATGATCATGCCGGATGACCTGCAGGTTGACCTGGCGACGCTCTCACCGGTGGGCGACGGCTTGGTGGTGGCGGCCAGGCCTCGGGGCACGCAGGACAACCGGCTCTACCGGCGGGCGCCCGGAAGCTTCGAGCTGATGCCGCTCCCCGGCACCGAGCGGGTCGTCATGTTCTCCTTCACGCCCACTGGCGAGGTGCATTTCCTCGCTTCCAAGGAAGGCAGCACCGACGAGCTCTGGCAGTACGCCGTCCCCGTCGACGGCAGCGCGCCGCCGACTGCCCTCTACCGCTGGCAACCCGGCTGGCTGACTCTCATGACCCTCCGCGACGGCACCGACCTCGTCGCCATGGACCGCAACCAGTCCTTCGTGCGCATCCCGCGCGCGACGCACCGGCCCGGGCCGCCGACTCGCTTCGACATAGGGACCCCCGGCTCGGTCTACTTCGTCACTCCCATCATGGTGCGCGAGGACCGCTGGGTCCTCGTGCGCTTCAACCATGCCTCGCAGGACGGGTACTTCGAGGGCACTGCGGCGATGGAGGTTGCCACTGGCAAGGGGCACGTGGTGCTCGAGCACGGCTCGGCCGTCGCACTGACGCCGGACGGGTACTTGCTGTTCAGCCGGGGTACCAACCTGCTGGCGGCGCCGCTGGACACCTCCACCCTCCGTATCAGCGGCCCGGAGGTCAGCCTGCTCGCCGGGTTGAGGGTGGTCGAGACGGGCATGGGCAGCATTGCCTGGCTGTCGCCGGACGGCACTCTGACCTACCCGGCAGGCGGCGACGTAACGGGCGATCGCCAGCTCTTCGCCTGCGTGCCCGGCGGCGCGTGCGAGCCCTGGTCCCCGCTGCGCCGGCGGTTCATACCGCGCACCGGCATGAGCGTTCACGGCAACCAAGTGGCGGCGGTCTTGATCGGAGCACGCGGGCGCTTCGAGATCTGGAGGCTGAGCAAAGAGGGGCGCGCCGATC
>DATNCU010000001.1:0-9257 GCA_035607145.1 Thermoanaerobaculia bacterium | reverse complement strand
CCGGCGCTCGTGCCCGTGCTCTCCGCGATGCCCAGCAAAGAGAACCGGGAAGTCCGGCTGCGCGCACCGTTCGACCCTTCGACCTTGCTGCCAGAGGACCGCCGCGCCTACCGCTACACCGGCTCGCTGACCACGCCGCCGTGCAGCGAGGGCGTGACCTGGATGGTGATGGCCAAGCCGATCACCGCCTCCGGCCAGCAGATCGCAGCCCTGGCGCGGGCACTCGAGGGCAACAATCGCCCGGTGCAAGCGCGCGGCGATCGCGAGATCTTGCTCGACAGCTCGCCGTAGCCGCTACTGCTCCACGGCGGCGCCTACCGAGGCCGGTCCACGCCCAGCTCGAGCAGCATCTCTTCGAGCCGCAGGAACTTGACGCGCGGGCGGCCTTGCGGCTGGCCGCGCTCGATTTCGCGGGCGTCGAGGCGGCGCCACTCGGCGTAGTCGACGGCGCGTGCGCCGCGGGCGGCGAGCAGCGCCGGCACGGCGGCCGGGTCGGCGGCTGCCGCCGGCAGCGGTTCGAGCTTGGGGAGGTCGGCGAGCATCGCCTGCACGGTCTCTGCGGCGTCGGGCTTGTTGCTGCCGATGAGACCGCTCGGGCCGCGCTTGACCCAGCCGACGACGTACTCGCCTGGCAGCGGGTCGCCGGCGGCGTTGACGACGCGGCCGTCGTGGTTGGGCACCACGCCGCGACGGCTGTCGTAGGGGAGGTCGACGAGCGGCAGGGACTTGTAGCCAATGGCGCGAATAACCATCGTTACCGGGAGGTCTTCGAATTCGCCGGTGCCCACCGCCGCGACGCCGCCGCGGCCGTCGGGCTCGAGGCGGTTGCGCTCGAGCCGGAGGCCGGCGACCTTGCCGTCGCGGGCCAGCACCTCGACCGGCGACACCACGAACCGGAACCGCACCAGCACCTTCTCCGGGTCGACGGGCACCGCCGCCAGCTTTCGCAGGATCTCGAGGTTGTGCGCCGCCGAGCGGTCTCCGGCCAGCTCCTCGGCGCTCGCGGCGTCGATCTCCAGCTCGGCGGGGTCCACTACCACCTGCACGCCCGGCAGCTCCGACAGCTCCTTGAGCTCCGGCGGCGAGCACTTCGCCTGCACGGGACCGCGGCGGGCGAGCACCCAGATCTCGCGGATACCCGAGCGCGCGAAGTGTGGCAGCGTGTGGTCGCCGATGTCGGTCTTCTGCAGCTCTTCGGCGCGGCTGGCGAGGATGCGGGCGCAGTCCATCGCCACGTTGCCGATGCCGACGACGGCGACGCTCGTGTGCCCGAGCTCGAAGCGCGCGTCGGCGAGGTCGGGATGGCAGTTGTACCAGGCGACGAACTCGGTCGACGAGTAGCTGCCCTCGAGCTCCTCGCCCGGCACGCCCATCGAGCGATCGGCCTGGGCGCCGACGGCATAGACGATCTGGTGGTAGTGCCGCCGCAGGTCGCCGCGGTCGAGGTCGCGCCCCAGCTGCACGTTGCCGAAGAAGCGCACCCGCGCGTCCTGCGCCGTCTTGTCGAAGACGCGGTTGACGCTCTTGATCTTCTGGTGGTCGGGGGCGACGCCGTAGCGCACCAGGCCGAACGGCGCCGGCAGGCGGTCGAAGAGGTCGACCGTCACGTGCAGCCCCGGCTCGGCGAGCAGCGCGGCAGCGGCGTACATCCCTGACGGCCCGGTGCCGACGACGGCCACGCGCAGTGGATGCTCGGCGGTGCCGACGGTGCTCATAAACGGCGCGCGGACGTTAGCATGCGGCCCCGTTGCGATGACGCAGACGACCGCCACCCGCGAGCCGCTCCTCACCTGGCCCTTCCTGCGTCTCTGCCTCTTCTCGTTCCTCGCCTTCATCGCCGCCTTTCAGCTCTTCCCCACCATTCCGTTCCACCTGATCGAGCTCGGCGTGAGCCGCGCGCGGGCGGGGACCTTCCTCACCGTCTACACCTGGGCGAGCGCCATCTCGGCGCCGTTCATGGGGGCGATCGCCGACCGTTTCGGACGGCGCCGCATGCTGCTGCTCTCCGCCATCGCCTTCAGCCTGTTCAGCGTGCTCTACGGCCTGGTGACGCAGCCGGCGCTGCTCCTCGCCGTGGCCTGCCTGCACGGTTTCTTCTGGTCGGGAATGCTGTCGGCGACCGGAGCGCTGATCACCGACGTCATCCCGCCGGCCCGGCGCACCGAAGGGATCGGCTACTACGGCATCTCCGCCACGGCGTCGGTGGCGGTGGCGCCGGCGATCGGGCTCGCGGTCTACCGGCATGGTTGGCTGGCGCTGATGATCGAGCTGGCGGCGCTGGCGCTGCTGCTGGCGGTGATGGCGCTCTTCGTGCGCGAGACGGGGGCGCGGGCCCGCGAGGCCGCCCCCCTGCACGAGGCGATCAGCTGGCGGGTGGTGGCGAGCGCCAGCGGGCTCTTCCTCGTCGCCGCCTCCTACGGCGCCATCACCAGCTACGCGGCGCTGCTCGCCGCCGACCGCGGCGTCTCGCCGCGCTCGCTCTTCTTCACCGTCTTTGCGCTCACCGTCATCGCCACCCGCATCGTGCTGCCGCACCTCGTCGACCGCGGCGGGCGGCCGGAGCGCCTGCTCATGGGCAGCCTGCTGCTGGTGCCGCCGGGGCTGCTGCTTCTCGGCCTCGCCCACACCCGCGGCGCCACGGTGGTCGCGGCGATCGTCTTCGCGACCGGCTTCGGCAGCGCCTACCCCACGTTCATGAGCTGGGTGCTCGCGCGCACCGACGCGCGCCACCGCGCCGCCACCTTCGGCAGCGTGCTGCTCGCCTTCGACACCGCGATCGGCCTCGGCTCGCTGGTCGTCGGCCGGCTCGGCGAGCGGCTGGGGCTGGGCGGTGCGTTCCTCGTCCTTGCGGCCCTGTCGACGCTGGCAGTGCCGTCGTTCTTGTTCACCCGTCGGCTGCTGCCCGAAGTCACCGCCTAAGCGAAGCGCGTGGCACGTTGCGGTTCTCAGCGCCCGCGCTGCGGCGGACTCGGCGACGGCGCTGGCTGAGGAGGCGACTCGTCGCGCGAGGGCGGGCGCGCAGCGGGTGGGGCCTCGATGGGCGGGGGAGCTGCGCCCTCCGGCGGTGGCGCCACGAATTCCGGGACCGTCGAGAGGCCAGGCGCGCTCGGGCCGACGCTCTGCGCGGCCGCGGCATCGCCGCCGGCTTCGGTGGCCGGCGCGCCGATGCCGCCGGCGCCCTCGATCGCCGCGAGGGCGCGTCGCGGCCGTGGCTTCACCGGCGCCACCACCATCGGCGGCGGCTCCGGCCGGCGCAGCACTGCCTCCACCTTCGCCGGGTCGACGCGCGGCGGGCGCCCGCCTTCTGCCAGCTCCAGCGCGATGCGGAAGGCGAGGCGCGCGTCCTCCACCATGCCGGCGAAGGGCGGGGGTGCCGCAGCTGCCGCGGGGACGACGGCACCGAACGCCGGCATGGCCGGACCGGGCCGCGGCAGGACTCCCGGCTCGAGCATTACCGTCGGCACGCGCGCCTGGAGGAACGCCCACGCCGGCGACTGCCAGATCACGTCGCGGCCGGGTAGCGCGGCGCCGACGACGCGCCGTCCTTGAAGCGCAGCAAGCCGTGTCGTCAGGCCGTAGAGCGGCGAGGCGCGCGCGCCGACGAAGGTCACCTCCTGCGTCGGCGGGCCGAGGTTGCCGCCGGCGAGCACGAGTGCCGCGGCCAGCCGCGGTGGATTCCAGCGCGCGTCGGCGACGAGCTGCCGGGCGCCGGCGAGCCCGTCGTCGCCGGGATCGGTGAAGGCGAAGACCACCGTCCGCCGCGGCGGGTCGGAGAGCGCCTGGAAGGCAGTGGCGACGGCGAGCAGCTCGGCGGCTGCCGCGGCCTCGCCGCGCGGATCGCCCGTCGCGGCGCCGCGCCGCCGGGCACCGGGCAGCGTCGCCACCACCGCGAGTGCTTCGTCACCCCCGCGGCCGGGAAGCACCGCCACGAGGTTGCGGCGCGGCTCGCGCTCCACCTCCGCCACTGCTTCGCCGAAGACGTTACCGAGCGCCAGCGGCAGCACATCGGTGCGCCACTCGAGCCGCAGCAGGGTCTCGAGCGGCACGTCGAGGCCGACGCGGACGAGATCGCGCGCCGCCGTCTCGTCGAGCCACGCGGCCAGGGATAGCCCCGTCCCCGCCACCAGCTCTGCCGCCCGCGCCGGCGACGGAATGGCGGCGGTCGCGCCCGGCCGCGGCAGCACGAGCACAGCATGCGCTCGCGCGGCGGCCGCTCGCCGCAGCAGGTCGGGAAGTGGCGCCGGCGCGCCCGGCTGTGCCGATGCGATCGGATCGAGCACCACCACGACCTTCGATGCCAGCGCCCCCGCCGGCGCCGCCAGATTGGGGCCCGCGAAGACCGCCGGCAGCCCGCGCACGCGCATCCCGGGACCGCGGCCGCCCAGCGCCGCCACGACGCTGCGAGCCGGCAACGTGGCGCGTAGATCGCCGCGCGTGAGCACCCAGCGGCCATTGGGGCGGGTCACCCGCTTGCGGTTCTCGAATGGCTGCATCCAGCCACCCTTCGCTCCTCCGGCGACGAGGCCGATGCGCCACAGCTCTTGCGCCAGGTACCACGACGGGTCGCGTGGCGCCAGCACGCCCTGCATGTGGCGCGCGAGCAGCGTGCCGTCGACAATCTCGCTCGCCGGCTCGGCCTGACGCGCCAGGTCGACGGCCGGCGGCGGGGCCGCCTCTCTCGAGCCACCGCCACAGCCGGCGAGCAGCGTCATCGCGCAAGCCAGCGCGAGAGAAGCCACAGCGGTCCGGCCGCGGCTGCGCCGACCACGGTCGCACCAGCATTGGCGCGATGGCGGGCGGATCTCTATCTCCACGTCGACGCAACCCACGCCGCAACGCGCAGCACGCGCAGTGCCAGAAGCGTTCCGCGGACGCGCGGTGCCTCGCACCACGTGCTCCCGCGCGGTACTCAGAACGGCAGCGCCGCGCTGCCGTCGGCCGTGGTGACCGCCTCCGCCGCGGCGTTGCCGAACCCGATCGTCTGCTGCAGCCGCAGCAGGACCTCTTCCGCCAGCAGCCGGTGGCAGTCGGCTCCCACCGAGTCCGGGTCGTGCTCGAAGATGGTGCCGCCGAGCGCCGGCGCCTCGGCGAGCCGCGCGTTGGTGCGCACCTCGACGCAGAACACCGACTGCCCGAAGGTGGCGCGGATCGCCTCGAGGAATTGCTTCACGGTCTTGAGCCGCAGGTCGACCATCGTCGGCACGACCCCGAGGAACTGCGTCTTCGTCTGAGCCCGGAAGTCGAGCCGTGCCACCGCCTGCACCAGGTTCTCGAGCCCCTCGACGGCGAGGTAGTGGGGCACCACCGGCACCAGGTAGGTGTCGGCCGCCACCAGCGCGTTGCGCGAGAGCAGACCCATACCCGGTGGGCAGTCGATGATGATGTGCTCGAAGCGCTCGCGTAGCGGCTCGAGGGCGCGGGCGAGGATGCGCTCCTTATGGCGCAAGGGCGCGAGGTCCCCCTCGACGCTCGCGAGATCGGCCGACGCGGGCAGCACCCACAGCCCCGCGAGCCGCGTCGGCCGCACCGCTGCACCGGCCGCCTCGCTCCGCAGCAGCACGTCGGCCGACGACGGTGCGAGCTGGTGGCGCTTGAGCCCGAGCGAGAGCGACGCCGAAGCCTGGCAGTCGAGGTCGACGACGAGCACCGTGTGCCCGCGCACGGCCAGCGCGGCGCCGAGGTTGACGGCGGTGGTCGTCTTGCCGACACCGCCCTTGGCGCTCACCACCGCAGTGGTCGCGTGAGGGGAATCGCTCAACCGGTGCCTACGCGGCGGGCTTCGCGCATCTCTCTATGCTGCCGTCAGTTGCCCGTACATTGTGCACCGGCACGACGCAACCTGCAAGCGAAAGCGATCCGGGCACACGCGCCGCGCGTATCGAAGGCATGCGCCGCACCTCCGCTCCCAGCAGGCTTCCGCTTCCGCTCTTCGCCCTCCTCGCCCTCGTCGCCGGCTGGCGGGCCGGGCTTGCCGCGCCGGTGACCGCTCCACTGCCGCTGCCCGCGGGAGGGCCGCCCCCAGCGACCGACGCCCGCGACGCTGCCGGCCTGGCCCACGCCGCCTTCGCCGTCGGCTGATTCTGGGCCGCCGACTCCCGGTTCGGGAGTCTCCCCGGGGTGGTGAGCACGCGCGTCGGCTACGCCGGCGGCAGCACCGAAGCGCCCGACTACCACCACACCGGCGACCACCGCGAGTCGGTGGAGGTCGCCTACGACCCGGCCCGGATTTCGTACGAGCGGCTGCTCGCTACGTTCTGGGCGGCCCACCCCGCGGTCGGGCTGCCTGGACCACCCCGCACCCGCGAAGCGGCCCTCTACGCCGACGAGGCGCAGCGGCGCGAGGCGACCGCCTCGCGCCGCGCCGTGGCCCGCGTCGCCGGCGAACGGGTGACCACCGCCGTGATCCCGGTCGGTCACTTCTGGCCCGCCGAGCCCGTGAACCAGAAGGCGAACCTGCAGCGCATGGCCCCCGACCTCGTGCGCCAGCTCGCCGCGCGCTACGGCGGCCGCGACGCCTTCCTCGCCTCCCCCGCCGCGGCCCGCCTCAACGCCTACGCCGGCGGCTTCGCCGGCGACGAGGCGCTGCAAGATGCGGCGCGCGAGCTCGGCATCCCCGCCGCCGAGCTCGCGGCGCGAATCCCGCGCTGAGCGGCCGGTTCCGTCACCCTCTTGACCCTGGAATCGATTCCAGGGTCTACGATGCCTCGCATGGGCCGCACTCGCACCGGCGATGACGATGCTGGCGAGACAGCTCCTCCACCCGGCGCCACCCTGCGCGCGGGAGCGCTCGCCAGCCAGTGCGGCGTCTCCACCGACACGCTGCGTCACTACGAGCGCAAGGGCGTCCTGCCGCCGCCCCGCCGGCTGGCCAACGGCTACCGCGCCTACCCGGCCGAGGCGCTCACCCGCGTGCGCATCATTCGCACCGCGCTCGCCCTCGGCTTCACCCTCGACGAGCTGGCGCCGCTGCTGCGCGCGCGCGACCGCGGCCGCCCGCCCTGCCTCGCCGTGCGCGAGCTGGCCGCCGCCAAGCTCGCTGCCGCCGAGTCGCAGCTCGCCGAGCTCGGCCGGCTGGTGGCGGCCATGCGCGAGCTGCTCGCCGCCTGGGACCGCCGCCTCGGTGCCACGCCCGCCGGCGAGGCGGCCCATCTGCTCGAGGGCCTCGCCCTGCCGCCTTCGCCGCAACGCCACTCACTGCCTCGCCGACGACCGACGCACAAAGGAGCACCATGAACGCCATCGCCCTCGCCCGCCCACTTTCCTTCCGCCTGCCGCGCCCACACGGGCCGGCGCTGCTTCTCGTCACGCTCCTATGCACACCGCTGCCTTGCGCCGCGCAAATGCCCGCCGACTGTCCGCTGCACGCAGCTCACACCGGCAGCGGCAGCGCCGACACAGAGGCCGCGGCGGCCCACCGCCACGCCGTCGATGCCCGCGGCGACGTCGCCATGGGCTTCTCGCAGCAGGCCACCGAGCACCACTTCCGCATCGCCGAGGACGGCGGAGCGATCGAGGTGACGGCCCGCGACGCCGCCGACGCCGCGACCATCGCGCAGGTGCGCGAGCACCTGCAGCAGATCAGCGTCGCCTTCGCCGGCGGCGACTTCGCCATTCCGACCGCGGTGCACGCGCAGCTGCCGCCGGGCGCCGCGGCGATGGGGTCTGCGGGCGACGCCGTTCGCTATCGCTACGAGGAGCTGCCTGCCGGCGGCCGCGTCGTGATCACGGCGGCCACCGCGGAGACGCTCGCCGCGGTGCATGAGTTCCTGCGGTTCCAGATCGCCGAGCACGGCACCGGCGACCCGGCTCACCACGCCGGCGAGTGAGCGAAACCGCGGGAGGGACGGCGGCACCGCCCCTCCCGCGCCGATTCCTACAGCACGCTGCGCAGCCGGTTGCGGAACGCGAGCGGCAGCGCGTCGACCCGCCGCTGGATTGCGCTCTTCCTCACCTGGAATTGCTGCAGCGCCTTGGCCCCGAAGACCGACACGCCCTTGGGCAGCGGCAGCGTGGGGATGAACGTCGGCGGCTTGCGCGCGTGGGTCGCCGCCTCGAAGCCGGAGGCGAGCTCGATCAGCTTCGGCTCGCTCCAGGCGGTGCCGAAGAAGCTGATGCCCAGCGGCAGGCCGAAAGCGGAGCCCATCGGCACGTTAACGATCGGGTAACCGGCGACTGCGGAGGCGCCCGAGCTCGCGCCCAGGAAGTGGTCGCCGTTGACGAGGTCGATCGGCCACGCGGGCGAGCCTGTGGGTGCGACCAGCGCGTCGAGACGGTCGGCGGCGAGCGCCGCGTCGATGCCGTCGGGCCCGGCGAGCTGGTGGCCGCGCACCAGCGCCTCCTCATACTCCTGCTGCGAGAAGATCTCCTGCTGGGCGAGCTCGAGGAACTCCTGCCCGAAGAACTGCAGCTCCTCGGCGGCGTGCGCCTCGTTGAAGGCGATCACCTCGGCGAGGGTGTGCACCGGCACGCCAGTGCGCGTCGCCAGGTAGGCGTTGAGGTCGCGCTTGAACTCGTAGATGAGGACGATGATCTCGGCGGGGTCGGCGTTGAGCTCGTCGATAGTGGGGATCTCGCTCTCGATCAGCACCGCGCCGGCGTCGGTCATCGCCTCGAGCGCCTGCTCGTAGAGCTCGTCGGTGAAGCGGCTGTAGCCGGTGACGCCGCCGCCGCGCAGCACGCCGATGCGGGCGCCGTCGAGGCCGTGCGGGTCGAGGAATTGCGTGTAGTCGGTCGAGAAGTGGCCGGCGCTGGCGGCCGTCTGCGGGTCGCGCGGATCGACGCCGACGAGCGCCGAGAGCACCGCCGCGGCGTCGGCCACCGTACGCCCGTGCGGTCCTACCGTGTCCTGCGTGTGCGAGATGGGGATGACGCCGGCGCGGCTGGTGAGCCCCACCGTCGGCTTGATCCCCACCACGCCGTTGCTGGTGGCCGGGCAGACGATCGAGCCGTCGGTCTCGGTGCCGAGGCCGGCGGCGGCGAGGTTGGCGGCCACCGACGCCGCCGAGCCGGAGCTGCTGCCGCAGGGGTTGCGGTCGAGCACGTAGGGGTTGCGGGTCTGGCCGCCCTGGCCGCTCCAGCCGCTGCTGGAGTTGAAGCCGCGGAAGTTGGCCCACTCGGAGAGGTTGGTCTTGCCGAGGATCACTGCGCCGGCGGCGCGCAGTCGGGCGGCGACGGTGGCGTCCTGGTGCGGCGGGTCGCCGATCAGCGCCAGCGAACCGGCCGTCGTCGACATGCGGTCGGCGGTGTCGATGTTCGCC
>DATNCU010000240.1:0-2880 GCA_035607145.1 Thermoanaerobaculia bacterium | reverse complement strand
GCGGACTTCTTCGTCGACGGCGTGCGCGACGACGTGCAGTACTACCGCGACCTCTACAACCTCGACCGCGTCGAGGCGCTCAAGGGCCCCAACGCGATGATCTTCGGCCGCGGCGGCGGCGGCGGCGTCATCAACCGCGTCACCAAGCAGGCGGGCTTCGGCGACTCGCGCGAGGTGACGCTGCAGGGCGGCAGCCACGACGGCAAGCGCCTCACCGCCGACGTCGACCAGCGGCTCGGCGATCGGCTGGCGCTGCGCGTCAACGGTCTCTTCGAGGACAGCGGCAGCTTCCGCGACCACGTCGAGCTGCAGCGCTCGGGCATCGCGCCGACGGTCACCTTCCGCGGCAGCCACGCCACCAAAGTGACGGTCGGTTTCGAGCGTTTCCACGACCAGCGCACGGCCGACCGCGGCATCACCTCGTTCCAGGGGCGCCCCGCCGAGGTGCCGATCGAGACGTTCTACGGCAACCCCGAGGACAGCAAGGTGCGGGCGGCGGTGAGCCTCGGCTCGGCTGTCGTCGAGCACCAGAGCGGCGGGCTCTCGCTGCGCAATCGCACGCTCTTCGGCGACTACGACCGCTTCTACCAGAACTACGTGCCGGGCGCGGCGTCCGCCGACAAGAGCAAGGTGACGCTCACCGCCTACAACAACGCGACGCAGCGCCAGAACCTCTTCAATCAGACCGACCTCACCTACGCCTGGGCAACAGGGCGCGTGCGTCACAACGTGCTCTTCGGCGCCGAGGTCGGGCGCCAGGAGACCGACAACTTCCGCAACACCGGCTTCTTCGACAACACGGCGACTTCGATCCTGGTGCCCTTCGCGGCGCCGCAGACGAACGTGCCGGTGACCTTCCGGCAGAGCGCCACCGATGCCGACAACCATCTGCAGGCGACGGTCGCCGCGCTCTACGCGCAGGACCAGGTGGAGCTCTCGCCGCACCTGCAGCTGGTCGCCGGCCTGCGCTTCGACCGCTTCGACCTCGACTACCACAACCAGCGCAACGGCGACCGCATCGGCCGCAGCGACGACCTCGTCTCGCCGCGCGCTGGAGTCATCGTCAAGCCCGTGGCGCCGCTGTCGCTCTACGGCAACTACAGCGTGTCGTACCTGCCGAGCTCGGGCGACCAGTTCTCGTCGCTCACCACGGTGACGCAGCAGCTCGAGCCCGAGCAGTTCCGCAACTACGAGGTGGGCGCGAAGTGGGACGCCAACGACGCGCTGGCGGTCACCGTCGCCGCCTACCGGCTTGACCGCACGAACACCCGCTCGACCGACCCCAACGATCCGACGCGCATCGTGCAGACCGGCAGCCAGCGCACCGACGGCTACGAGCTGGGCATCAACGGCCAGGTGACGCGCGCGTGGAGCGTCGCCGGCGGCTACGCCTACCAGGACGCCGTCGTCACCAGCGCCACCGCCAGCGCGCGCGAGGGCGCCGTCGTCGGCCAGGTGCCGCGGCACACGGTGTCGCTGTGGAACAACGTGCAGCTGCGGCCGGGCCTCAACGCCGCGCTCGGCGTCGTCCACCGCACCAAGGTGTTCGCCACCATCGACGACTCGGTGACGCTGCCCGGCTACACGCGCGTCGACGCCGCGGTCTACCTCGCCGTGCTCGACGGCGTGCGGCTGCAGCTCAACGTCGAGAACGTCCTCGACCGCAAGTACTGGGCGAACGCCGACAGCAACACCAACCTCTCGCCCGGCTCGCCGCGGGCGTTCCACGTCGGCGTGCAGGCGAGGTTCTAGCGCCCGAGGTCGCAGGAAGGCGCGCCGTCGTCGCTCAGCGGCGTCGGCGCGTCGCGTAGGGCGTCGACGACGCAGAGGAAGCCCAGCGGCTCGGCGCCGGTGTTGCGGAACTGGTGCGGGTCGCCGGGCGCCACGCGCACCAAGTCGCCGGCGCGCAGCGGGTGCACGGCGTCGCCGAGCTGAACCTCGCCCTCGCCGCGGAGCACCACGACGGCGTGCTCGTGCTGGTGGCGCTCGTGAGAAGAACGGCCACCCGGAGCGAGCTCGAAGTAGCGCAGCTCGAAGGACGAGGTGCTCTCCGGGCCGCCGGCGAGGAGCTGGCGCGTCACTCCGCTCCAGCTGCCGTCAGCGCGCTTGTAGGGCTGCGGCGCGATCCCAGCCCAGCCGCCGGTGCCATCGGCGTGCACCACCCGCGAGCCGGTCCCTGGGTCCGTGTCCGATTGGTCCGTCGTCGCTTGGCCCGCCTCGCGCTCTGGCATAACGTGCGGATCGCTCACCGCTCGTCACGCTAGCACGCACTCTTCTCGATGCTGCGCACCGTCGCCGTCCCGCTCTGGCTCCTCGTGCTGCTGCTCGCGCTGGCGGCCTGGGCGGCACTCGACCGCCTGCTGCTGCCGAGCGTGCGCTGGTTCCTGCGCTCGCGCGCCAACCGCGTGCTCGAGCGCGTCGGCAGCAAGCTGCAGATCGAGGTGCGCCCCTTCCAGCTCACGCGGCGGCGCGTCGTCATCGACCGCCTCGTCTTCGACTCGCAAGTGGTGGAGGCGGCGCAGGCCTTCGCGCGCGAGGAGGGAATGCCGCGCGAGGTGGCGATGGCGCGCGTCGAGCGCTACGCACGCGAGATCGTGCCCGCCTTCAACGCCTACTTCTACTTCCGTCTCGGCTACTGGGTGTCGCGCTCGCTGGCGCGCGTGCTTTATCGAGTGCGCGTCGGCTGGCTCGACGAGGCGGCGCTGGCCGCCGTGCCGCCCGAGTCGAGCGTCGTCTTCGTCATCAACCACCGCAGCAACATGGACTACCTGCTGGTGGCGCACCTCGCCGCCGCGCGCACCGCGCTGTCGTACGCGGTAGGGGAGTGGGCGCGCATCTGGCCGCTCGAGAGCCTGCTCAAGGCGATGGGCGCCTACTTCG
>DATNCU010000733.1:0-2045 GCA_035607145.1 Thermoanaerobaculia bacterium | reverse complement strand
GGTGGGCGCCGGTGGGGCCGGTCGCGTGGCGGCGCTGGTGCTGTCGCTCGCCGGCGCCGCGGTGACGATGGTCAACCGCGACGAGGAGCGCGGCGCGGCGTTGGCGGCGGAGCTCGGCGTGCCGTTCGCGCCGCTCGCCGGTTTCTCCGCGGCGGGGTTCGACGTGATCGTGCAGGCGACGCCGTTGGGGCGCAGCCAAGCCGACCCACTGCCCTTCCCCGTGGAGGAGATGGGGCCGGGTGTCGTGGTCGTCGAGCTGATCTACGGCGAGGAGCCGACGCCGCTCGCGCGCGCGGCCGCGGCGGCGGGAGCGGCGGTGATCGACGGCCGCGAGGTGCTCCTCGGGCAGGCGATCGGACAGTTCCGGCGCATGACGGGGCACGAGCTGCCGGTCGACGTCGGGCGGCAGGCGCTGGGGCTTCCGCCGGTGCGCGAGGTGGGATCGTGAGCGCGACAGGGACGCGAGTGTTGGCGCCGGAAGCCGCGTCGGCGGAGAGTCGGAAAGGCGTGCCGACGCGGGCCGTTCGCCCGCACGTGCGCACTTTCCTCGCCGACGCATTGACGCCGCTCGCGGCGTACCGTCGTCTCGCCGCGCTCTCGCCGGTGCGTTTCCTGCTCGAGAGCGTCGCCGGTGGCGAGCGCGTCTCGCGCTACTCCTTCCTCGGCGTGGCGCCGCGCGAGCTGCTCTTCGTCCACGCCGACCGCGCCGAAGTGATGCGGCCGGGCGCCGCGCCGGAGCGCCTGCCGGGCGCACCGCTCGACGCGCTACGCGCCCGCGTCGGCGCCTTCACCGCGCGGCCGGCCGAGGTGCCATTCACCGGCGGCTGGGTGGGCTTCTTCGGCTGGGACCTGGTGCGGTTGTTGGAGCCGAAGCTGCTCGCGAGCGGCGCCGCGGCGGCTGGTGGCGACGCGCCGGTGGCGGCTCTCGGCCGCTTCGACACCGTCGTCGTCTTCGACCACGTCCGCCAGCGCGTGCTGGCGATCGCCAACGAGGTGGAGGGCGAGGTCGACCGCGCGGCGGCGGAAGCCGACCTCGAGCGCATTGCCGCCGCGCTCACCGGCGAGAGCGGCGGAGGCGGCGTCGAGCTCCCGGCGGATCCGCCGGTCGCTGCCTTGTTGCCGCCGGCGAGCCTCGACGGCCCCGCGTACCAGCAGGCGGTGCGCGACGCGCAGGAGCACATCGTCGCCGGCGACATCTTCCAGGTGGTGCTGGCGCGGCGCTTCGCCACGGCGACGAGCGCGGCGCCGCTGGCGCTCTACCGCGCGCTGCGGCTCGTCAACCCCAGCCCTTACATGGTGCTGCTGGAGCTGCCCGCGACCGCTTCGCATGCGGCGCAACCGTTCGCGCTCGTCGGTGCCTCGCCCGAGATGTTGGTGCGCGTCGAAGGCCGCCGCGTCGAGACGCGCCCCATCGCCGGCACGCGGCGCCGCGGCGGCGACCCCGAGGAGGACCGCCGCCTCGCCGCCGAGCTGCTCGCCGACGCCAAGGAGCGCGCCGAGCACCTCATGCTCGTCGACCTTGGCCGCAACGACCTCGGCCGCGTCGCTGCGCCGGGCAGCGTGCGCGTCGCGAGCTTCATGGAGGTCGAGCGCTACAGTCACGTCATGCACCTCGTGAGCAGCGTCGTCGGCGAGCTCGCCCCTGGCTGCTCGGCGCTCGACGCGCTGCTCGCCTGCTTCCCGGCCGGCACCGTCTCGGGGGCGCCCAAGGTGCGCGCGATGGAGATCGTCGACGCGCTGGAGGCAGCGCCGCGCGGCCCCTACGCCGGCGCCGTCGGCTACGTCTCCTTCGGCGGCGACATGGACACCTGCATCACCATCCGCACGCTCGAGGTGCGCGGCAGCGCGGTAGCGGTCGAAGCCGGCGCCGGCATCGTCGCCGACTCCGATCCCGCCAGCGAGCAGCGCGAGACCGAGAGCAAGGCGGCGGCGATGCTGGCCGCACTGGCGCTCGCCGAAGAGTTGGAGGGGCGTTGACGTGAGCGACACGCGCAACGCCACGCCGGCTCGCATTCTCGTCGTCGACAACTACGACTCGTTCACCT
>DATNCU010000719.1:0-4862 GCA_035607145.1 Thermoanaerobaculia bacterium | reverse complement strand
ATGGTTTTGTGACATAATGAAGTCGATGTCGCGGCTGTGGGTGGTGGGGGCGCTGAGCTGCGTTGCCGGCTGGCTCGACCTCGTGGCGGCGCGTTACTCGGTGGCGCTCAACGGCGTCGACGCGGTGGCGCTCACCAAGCTCGACGTGCTCGACGGCTTCGCCGAGATCCCCGTCTGCATCGGCTACCGCTACCGCGGCGAGCTGCTCAAGCGCTTCCCGGCCGAGGCGCGGGTGCTCGCCGAGGCGAAGCCCGAGTACCGCGCCATGCCCGGCTGGCGCAAGCAGACGGTGAGCATCCTCGACTACGAGGCGATGCCGATGCAGGCGCGTGACTACGTCGCCTTCCTCGAGCAGGAGCTCGAGGTGCCGATGGCGCTTGTTTCCACCGGTCCGCGGCGCGAGGAGACGATCCTGCGCGACTCGCCGGTGCTGCGGCGGCTCACCTCGGACCGTCTGGCGGCGTTGCGCGCCTGACGCGCCGCCGGTTGGCGCTGCGGGCGGCGACTGGGAGTCGGCATGCGCGAGCGTTAGCAGCGAAATGGTTTTGTGACATAATGAAGTCGATGTCGCGGCTGTGGGTGGTGGGGGCGCTGAGCTGCGTTGCCGGCTGGCTCGTGGCGCCGCCGCTTTCGGCGCAGAGCAACGACGAGATCCAGAGCGCGCTGCAGTGGAACCTGTCCACGCCCGGCGCGCGCAGCCTGGCCCTCGGCGGCGCCTTCCTCGGCCTCGCCGACGACGCCACCGCGGCCTACGCCAACCCCGCCGGCCTCGCGCAGCTGCAGCAGCCGGAGCTGTCGGTCGAGGGGCGGAGCTGGGACTTCACCAGCCGCTTCGTCGACCGCGGCCACCAGCCGGCGACGGGAGTCACCGGCATCGGCGTCGACATCGTCGACGGCCTCCAGCTAGGCGAGCAGCACGACCGCACGGCCGGCGTCTCGTTTGCCTCGTACGTGCACACCAGCCGGCGCGGTGCCTGGGCGGTCTATCGCCATCAGCTCGCCGACTTCGAGGCTTCTCTCGTCTCGCATGGGCCGTTCGCCGGGCCGCGCGAGCAACCGGGGCGCGCGGTGCCGGCGCGCTCGCATCTGCAGCTCGACATCGAGTCGTGGGGCGCGGCGGCGGCGTATCGTCTCGGCACACGCGCGTCCGTGGGTCTTGCGCTCTCGTGGCAGCGTTTCCGGCTGGAATCGTTCACCGAGCGTTTCGAGCGCCGCGACCGCACCGGCGATGCGATCGTCGACGGTCTGACCGGCGGCTTCTTCGGGCCGGCCGACTTCCTGCCCGAGAACGTGCTCAACGTGCAGACCCTCGACGGCAGCGACGAGGACGTCGCCAGCAGCGTCGGCGTGCTGTGGCGGCCGGCGACCGCATGGAGCGTCGGCGCCGTCTATCGCCGAGCGGGCGACTTCGGGTTCCGCGCGCAGTACGTGCAGGGGCCGCGCGGCGAGACGCCGGGCGCGGTCGAGCCCCGCGTCGGCGGCGCCGGTACCTTCCACGCGCCCGACAGCTTCGGCGCCGGCGTCGCCTGGCGGCCGCGCGACGAGCTGGTCGTGGCGCTCGACTGGGACCGCGTCGGCTACTCGGCGCTCTCCGACGGCCTCGTCAACGTGCTGCTCGCGGCGCGCGGCGAGGAGCGCTTCTTCACCATCGCCGACGCCGACGAGGTCCACCTCGGCGCCGAGTACCAAGCGGTGACCTGGAAGCTGCCCGTCGCCTTCCGCCTCGGCCTCTGGCACGACCCCGACCATCGGCTGCGCTACCAGGGCCGCAACCCGGTGCTGCGCGCCCGCTTCGCCTCCGGCGAGGACCAGCTCCACCTCTGCGGCGGCCTCGGCGTCGTGCTCGGCCGCGCCCAGGTGGACGTCGCCGTCGACGCCTCGGATCTCGTCGACACCGTCTCGCTCTCGACGGTTGCGCGCTTCTGAACGTAGACATGGACGCCCGTGACCCACACCATCGACCCCAACGTCCGACCGCGCGTCTCGCGATGATGAAGTCGAAGCCCTCCGCACCCACCTCGGCGGTGAACTGGCCGGCGCTGCTCGTCCTGTGGGCGATCGCGCTGGCGTTCGTGCTGCTGGGGCAGTGACACCTCGTAGGCGGGCGGCCGCCTGCGAAGCTGCCGGCCCGTTGCGAGCACCGCGGGCTGCGGCGCGCTGGTCCACGAAGGCGTGCTCAGCGCTGCGCCGACCAGAGCTCGAGGAAGCGCGGCGAGAACAGCTCCGGGTTGGGGCGGAAGGCGGGGTCGGCGCGGCGGGCGTCGCGCGCGTCGGCGATCGCTGCGGCCAGGAGCATGGGTTCGCGCTCGCCGCCGAGGCGGTAGAGGGAGTGGCGCGCGGCGGAGCGCAGGGCCAGCTGCCAGGCGCGCGAGGGGGCGTCGGCGGGAGAAGGCAGGTCTTCGAGCAGCTCGACCGTGCGCGCGTAGTTGCCGGCGAGGAAGGCTTCCAGCGCGCGGAGCAGCTCGGCACGGATGGCGGCGCGAGCAGAGGCCGCCGCTTCCGCCGGATCGGCGATCCCGAGCTTGCGGCGACACTCGGCGACGCCGCTGCGGGCCTCGGCCGCTGGGCCGGAGATCGTGGCGGCGATGCCCTGGGTTGCGGAGGTCTCCCATTCGCGCAGCGCGTCGGTGCAACGGCCGAGGCGAGCGAGGGCGACGGCGAGCAAGTGATGAGGCAGGTAAGGCTCGGGGATCGCGCCCACCAGCCGCGCGCGCGCTTGCTCCTGCGGCCGTTCGGCGGCGGCTGCGGTGAGCAACCGAGCCGCCTCGGCCGCATCGCCCCGCCCGAGCGCAGCGCGGCCGTCGAGATAGCTCTGTCGGTAATCGGCACGCAACGGCGCGGCTGACAGCGCGAGAAGCAAGCAGATCACGGCGATGCCCAGCTGTCTCACGGCGTGAGGCCCTCGAGCAGCTCGGCAGCCCTGAGCTCGCGCAGCTCGACTCGGCACAGGGCGCGTCCGCCCGCCGCGACGTGCGCTTGACAGCTCCGTTCGCCGCCTTGCGGGTTGCGCATTGAGGCCGAGTAGTCACCTTCGCTGACGACGACGGTCAGCGGCGTGATGGCGTCGTCAGGCAATGGAAGCTCGCGGCCGTCGGCCGCGACGAGCCGCACGAGCTGGCCCCACGGCAAGGCGTCGATCGCCAGCACTCCAGTCGGTAGCGGTGCAGCCGCTGGGGGTGGCCCCGCCACCACGCCGGCGACACTTCCGGGGCCGGGTGCGCCGCCGGAAGCCGCCGACGGAACGGGCAGCGCCTGGGTAGTCGCGGTCGCTGGAGCCGAGCCGAGAACCGGCGGCGAAGTTGTCGGAACGATCGCTTCACCGCGAGCGTCTGAAGGTTTCGCCTCACCGCGTGCAGCCGGATCGGCGGCTCGTACCGGCACCGTCAAGATGCCCGACTCGTCAGCGCTGCGGATGGCGAGCCGTGCCGCGACCACCATCGCCACCACTGCCGCGAGCGCTGCCGCCCACCCGACCAACCGCCGGCGTCCTCGCCGGCGTGATGTCGCCGGTGCGAGCCACGTTCCGTCGGCTGCCGCCAGCTCCCCGGACGGCACCAGCCGCCGCGCGATCGGCTCGAGCAACGCCAGCAGCTCGCCGCCGTCGCGTGGCCGCTTCGCCGCCTCGCGCTCGAGACAGCGATCGACGAGCGCCGCGAGCTCGGCCGGCGTCTCAGGCGCCACCTCGCGCAGTGGCGGCGGCCCGCTGTCGAGCAGCCGGAAGATCATCGCCGCCGGGCTGTCTCCCGGCACCGCGCGGCGCCCCGACAGCAGCTCGTACGCCACCGCGCCCCAGCCGTGCACATCGGCGCGCGCGTCGGGCAGCTCGCCGCGCGCCTGCTCCGGCGCCATGTAGGCGAGCGTGCCGATCGCCTTGTCGTCGCCGGTGAGCACCGAGCCGACACC
This sequence comes from Thermoanaerobaculia bacterium, assembly GCA_035607145.1. GTDB lineage: Bacteria > Acidobacteriota > Thermoanaerobaculia > Multivoradales > JAIOJS01 > DASYQD01. Next base: position 959 of record DATNCU010000719.1, on the reverse strand, counting down.
GAGCTCGCGGGCGATGCCGAAGTCGAGGATCTTCACTCGCCCGTCCGGCAGCAAGCGCAGGTTGCCCGGCTTGACGTCGCGGTGGACGATGCCGGCCGCATGCGCGTGCGCGAGACCGGCCGCGACATCGAGCAGGAATCGCAGCTTCTGCGCCAGCGACAGCTCGGCGGCGGCATCGGAGCGCTTGGGATCCGCGCGCTTACCGCCGGCGCTGCGAGCGAGGCGGTGCGCGAGGTCCTCGCCGGGCAAGAGCTCCTGCACCAGGTAAGGCACCTCGCCCTCGGCGCCGAAGTCGTGGACGGTGACGATGTTCGGGTGCACGAGGCGCGCCGCGAGCTCCGCCTCGCGAACGAAGCGCTGCCGCACGGCGGGCTCGTCGGCGAGGCAGGTCTTGATCGCCACCGCGCGCTTGAGCACGGGGTCGAAGCCGCGGTAGACGTCGCCGAAGCCGCCGCGGCCGATGCGCTCGAGCACCTGGTAGCGGCCGATGACCGCCGGAACGCCGGGGGCGGACGCGCCGGGCACGACGCCGCTGACGGTGGGCGGCAGGTCGCCGCTCGGCGGCGCGTCGGCGCCGGCCGGTGGGGCCGGCGGCACCCCGAGCTCGTCGAGCAGGCGCTGCGGATCGGTGTCGAGCACGCCGCTGCCGGTGTCGGCGGCGAGCAGCCGTTCGAGCTCAGCGGCGCTCGCGGGGTCCTCGGCGCGTCGCGTGGCGAGGAAGCGCTGTCGCTCCTCCTCGCTCATCGCGGCCGCCGCCTCGAAGTCGGCGAGCAGCCGCTGCCAGCGCTCGCTCAAGCCTCGCCTTCGGCGGGCGCGTCGCTCGTCGCCGCGGCCGACTCACCATCACCCGCGCCGTCGACAGCGAGCCGCGCATGCAGCCAAGCGCGCGCGGCGCGCCACTGGCGGCCCACAGTGGCGGTGGAGGAGCCCAGCACCGTGGCCGTCTCCTCGACCGACAT
>DATNCU010000715.1:0-4839 GCA_035607145.1 Thermoanaerobaculia bacterium | reverse complement strand
TGGTGAAGTGGAAGCGGTGGATGACCTCGTCTGCGCGTGGGGCCGCGGGAGCGTCGGCAGCGGCGTCCGCCGCGGTTGCGGCCACCGGACCTGCGCCGACGGTGACGCTCGCACCCACGCTGGGCGGGGCCGCGTCGCATGTCTCGAGCGGTTGCACCACCAGCTGGCCGGTGTAGAAGAGCCGCCCGCCGTCGCTAATCGCCACCGTCGCCTCGTAGTCCTTCGGCCGCTCCGCGAAGTCGCTGCGGAACGAGACGCCGAGCTCGCGGCTCGGGCGCGCGAAGCAGAGGCGCTCGACGCCGGGCGCGTCGACCCACCGCACGCCGGCGGGCAGGGTCCAACCGGCGCGCCGGTACCCACCGCGGCCGTGCACGAAGTCGACACCGGCCGCTCGACTCGGCAGCCGCCAGCTCACCTGCCAGGCGTCCTCGGCCGGCAGCTCCTGCACCACGACATCGACGACGCCGGGCCGATTGCCGAAGAGCGAAGCGGCACCCGCCGCCCTGGCGCCGAGCGCGAAAGCGGCGAGGCCGAGTGAGCAAATGACGAGGCGGCGGTTTGGCGTCATGGCGCTCCAGGGTGATGGCAGCCGCGCTTACGGCCAGCGAGCATCGAGATCGCTTCGCTGCGTCTTCAAGATGCTCGCGATGACGATGCACTGTCATCGCGAGGAGCGGAGCGACGACGCGATCTCGATGCCTGCCAGGCACCGGCTCGGTTCGCGGCGGCGCGGCGGTGATTGTACGGGGCTGTCCGTTGTTGGAACGCCGCTGCTCGGGAGCGGGCGCACCGCGGCCCGCGGGGCCGCCGCACTGCGCATCACAACCGCCGCCGCGCCAATCGTTTACAGTCCCGGCCTCAATGCGGCACGACGGTTGAAATGCGCGGTGCTCGGCGGAGGAGGTGAGGGACGATGCGGGACATCCTGGTGGCGTTGCGCGGTCTCGCCAAGGCGCGTGGGCTGGCGCTGGCGGCGATCGCCACGCTGGCGCTCGGCATGGCGGCGACGACGGTGGTCTTCTGCATCGTCGACGGCCTGGTGTTGCGGCCGCTGCCGTTCGGCCCGCGCACCGCGCGCCTCGTCAGCGTGCACTCGACGCACCCCACGCAGGCGCGCGACTGGGACGACTCCGGCATCTCCTACGCCGACCTGCTCGACTTCCGCGGTGAGACGCACGCGTTCGAGGCCATCGAGGGCGAGGCCGACCGCAACCTCTCACTCGTCGGTCCGCTCGGCGCCGAGCGCGTGGCCGGCGGCCAGGTGACGCCGGGCCTCTTCGCCATGCTCGGCGTCTCGCCGGCGCGCGGCCGCGACTTCCGCGCCGAGGACGGTGCCGACATCGGCCACGAATCGGTCGCGATCATCAGCGACGGGCTCTGGCGCCGCCGCTTCGGCGCCGACCCGCGCATCGTCGGGCGGCCCATCGAGGTCAACGGCCGGCAGCTGACCGTCATCGGTGTCATGCCGCGCGGCTTCCAGTTCCCCGAGCACCACGACGTCTGGCTGCCGTACCGTCCCGGCCCCGAGGTGACGCGCGGCCAGCGCGGGCTCTTCGCCGTCGGCTTGCTGCGCGAGGGCGTCGGCCGCGAGGCGGCACAACAGGAGCTCGGCGCGCTCGCCGCGCGGCTCGCGGCGCGCTTCCCGGCGACCAACGAACGCTGGGGCGTCCACCTGCTGGCGCTGCACGACTTCTACGTCCCGCCCGAGCTGCGCACCGCGGTGACGACGATGCTCGCCGCCGTCGGGCTCGTGCTTCTCGTCGCCTGCGCCAACATCGCCGGGCTGCTGCTCGCCCGCGGCGTCTCGCGCCAGCGTGAGCTGGCGGTGCGCGTGGCGCTCGGCGCCGGACGTGGGGCGCTCGTGCGGCTGTTGCTGCTCGAGTCGCTGCTGCTGGCGCTCGCCGGCGGTGGGGCCGCGGTGCTGCTCGCGCGCGCCGGCGTCGACGCGCTGATCGCCTCCAACCCCGAGCCGCCGCCCTACTGGGTCACCTTCGAAGTGGGCGGCACGGCCCTGCTGTTCGTGCTCGTCCTCTGCGCGGTGGTCACCGTTGCCTGCGGCCTGGTGCCGGCGCTGCGCGCGACCGGCCGCGACGCGCAGGAGGGCGTGGCGCGCGGCGGGCGTGACGGCGGCAGCGTGGAGCAGCGGCGCCTCCACCGTGCGCTGGTGGTGGGGCAGATCGCCGCCAGCCTGGCGCTGCTCTTCGGCGCCGCACTGTTGACGCGTACGGCGCGCAGCATCGACAGCGCCGACGCCGGCTTCGACCCGCGGCCGCTGCTGAGCTTCCGCATCTACCTGCCAGGCGACCGCTACGACGACGACGGCGCCAAGGCGCGCGCGCTGGCGAGTGTCGCCGAGCGCCTCGCCGCGCTGCCGGGTGTCGCGAGCGCCGCCACTACCGGCGCCATCCCCGCCGACGACGGCGGCGACACTGTGCGCATCGTGCGCGACGGCGCCGCCGCGGCCGGCGAGGAGATCGGCGTCGAGGCGATGCCGGCGAGCCCGAACCTGTGGGCGACGCTCGGCCGCGAGCTGGTGGCCGGCCGCACCTTCACCGCCGCCGAGAGCGCTGACGAAAGCGCCGACGTGGCGATCGTCAACCAGCGGCTCGCGCAAACGCTGTGGCCGAGCGCCGACCCGCTCGAACGCCGCATCGGCCTCGCCGGCGGCGAGAGCGTGCGCTGGCTGCGGGTGGTGGGCGTCGCACCCGACCTCGTCTACGAGGAGGTCGCCGAGACGACGCAGCAGTCGCGACTCAACCTCTACGTGACGCCGGCGCTCGCCGGCTGGCGCACTAACGCGGTGCTGGTGCGCGCGGAAGGCGATCCGTCGCGGTTGATCCCGCTGCTGCCGCGTGCGCTCGCCGAAGTGGATCCCGCCTTCGCCGCCTATGACGTGCTCACCATGGAGCGCCGTCGCGAGGTCACCGCGTGGGGCGAGCGCTTCATCGCCCGCACCTTCTCCGGCCTCGCCGCGGCGAGCCTCTTCCTCGCCTGTATCGGGACCTACGGCCTGCTCTCGTACGCCGTCAGCCAGCGCCGCCGCGAGCTGGGCGTGCGTCTCGCGATCGGCGCCACGGCGGGCGAGGTGGTGCGGCTGCTGCTGCGCGACGGCGCCCGTCTTGCCGCGCTCGGCACGTTGCTCGGCGTACCGCTCGCGCTCGCGACGGCGCTCGCTGTGCGTGGCCTTCTATTCGGAGTCTCGCCATGGGAGCCGAGCTTGTGGATCGGACTCCCCGCGACGCTGCTCGCCGCCGTGCTGCTCGCCTGCTACCTGCCGGCGCGGCGCGCCGGTGCCATCGAGCCGTCGACGGCGTTGCGGCAGGACTAGCGCCCACCGACTCGCGCGGTGGGCGCGCGAGCCGAGCCGCGCTCAGTCCTGCGGCATCGCCACCCGCTCGTACTCCGGCGACGGGTTGAGCGGCTGCGTGATCACCTGCGGGCAGCGGAAGCACGCTTCCTTGCCCTCCTGCGTGTACCAGCGGCAGGTGCTGCGGATGAGGCAGTGCGGCAGCTCGTCCACCACCACCGGCAGCGCCTCGACGATGCGCGAGGCGAGCTTGCACTTGGTGCCGTTGAAGTGGGTGCAGCGCTTCTCCTCGCAGTGCGCCGCGATGCGGAAGATCTGGCTGGGCTCGGCGGGGCCGATCTGCACCAGCAGCTCGTCGGTGATCGGCACCTGCTCGGCGAGGTAGGCGATGCGCGGCCCGTCGGCCTCGTGCGTGACGACGCCGATCAGCCGGGGCTCTGCCATCCCCGGCTGCGCGCTCGGACACATCACGGGCCGCGCTGGATTTCCTGAACCCCGCGCGCCGGCAGGCGCCTCACCCATGGCGCTGAAAGGGCGCTAGAAGCGCACCGGGATGTTGAGGTCCGCCTGGATGTAGCCGGCGATGATGACGCCCTTGCGGTGCAGGACGGAAGGCTCGGCCGTGAGGCCGACGCCGACTTTCCGCGCGCCCTCAGAGAGACGCTGCGTCACCACGTTGGCGGTCTCGATCGCGCCCGCTTCGGTGTCGAGCACGAAGCCCCAGATCGGCTCGCGGATGATCTTGACGGGACGGTTGACCGTCGCCTTCACCGCCGCCGCGGTGAGCTTCTGCAGGTCGGCCCGGCGGATGCTCTTTGCCGTCCTCGCGCCGGCGGCCTTCTTCGCGGAGCTCTTCTTAGCCGCCGTCTTCTTCGCCGCTTTCTTGGGCTTGGCTGCCATCGACGCCCTCCTGTCCAGTGAAGCGTGGTTTGAAGCAGAGCGCAGGATACGCCCGCGCGCGGAAGAGTGTCAACGAATAACGCGCAGGCGAAGGCGAGAGCGGCGCACGCCACGGTCGCGCCGCCGTCTCGCCCCGGCGGCGCCACGCGTTTGCCAGGCCGTGGTGGTGGCATCGGCGCGAAAGGAGCCATCGCCATGTTCGAATCCGTTCAGCCTCCTCCTTCCGAGCCCGGCGCCTTCCGGGCGATCCTCAAGCTCATCTCTCTCGGCGTGCTCGTCCTGCTGCTGCTCATTCCGGTGAGTCAACTGCTCGGCCTGGTGCGCGAGCGCAAGTCGCGGCAGGACGAGGTGCGCAACGAGCTCGCGCGCCTGTGGGGCGGCGAGCAGACGCTCGGTGCCGTGGTGCTCGCCGTGCCGTACACGGCGCCGGCCGGCAGCGGCGGCCTCGTCGCCAAGAACGCGACGCCCGGCGCCGGGGCCGTCGCCGCGCCGCCGGCGGGGTGGACCTACTTCCTTCCCGGCGCCGTGCAGTGGCGCGGGAGCCTCGCGCCCGAGCGGCGGCACCGCGGCCTCTTCGAGGTGACGCTCTACGAGGCGCGCCTGTCGGCGAGCGGCTGGTTCGCGCGGCCCGA
>DATNCU010000705.1:0-3122 GCA_035607145.1 Thermoanaerobaculia bacterium | reverse complement strand
GCCCTCCTGGGCGAGACGGGCGGCGCGCTCGGCCGGCGGAGAGGTCGGCGGGGCGGGCGCGGCCGGAGCGACGGCAGGTGCGAGCGGCGAAGCCGCCGCGCGCGCCGCAATCGCGGTCGCCGCCGGCGTCGCTGCGGCGCGGGCCGCGCCGCGCGAGGCGGGCTGCGGAGCGGGCGCGTAGACCTCCTCCCAACCGATCCCCTGCAGGTACTCGAGCACCGCGGCGAGGTCGGCGTTCACGCGCGCTCCGTGGCCGCAGCGGCCGCAGCCCGGCCGGCGTGGCGCGGCAGCGACTCGGCGAAGAGGTCGAGCAGCGCCGCGGCGAGCTGCTCCTTCGGCTGCCTTGGCAGACGCAGCGGCTCGCCATCGCGGCGGAACACGATGACCTCGTTCCAGTCGCTGCCGAAACCAATGTCGCTGCGCGAGACGTCGTTGGCGACCAGGAACGCCGCACCCTTGCGATGCAGCTTCGCCGCCGCCCGGCGCGACAGGTCGTCGGTCTCGGCGGCGAAACCTACGACAAGGCGCTTGCCCGGCTGGGCAGCGAGCTCGGCGAGGATGTCGGGGTTCTCCACCAGCTCGACGCGCGGCGTCCCCTCTTCCTTCTTGAGCTTGCGCTCCGCCGCTACGCTCGGCCGGTAGTCGGCGACGGCAGCGGCCATCAGCACCAGATCGGCGTCGCCCGCACGCGAGAGCATCGCCTCGCGCATCTCGCGCGCGCTCTCGACGTCGGTGCGGCGCACGCCCGCAGGCGTCGGCAACGCCACCGGCCCGGCCACCACCTCGACGGTGGCGCCGCGCCGTGCCGCCTCGGCGGCGAGCGCGAAGCCCATCTTGCCGCTCGAACGGTTGGCGATGAAGCGCACCGGGTCGATCGCCTCCCAGGTCGGCCCGGCGCTCACCAGCACGCGAACGCCCTTCCAGGTTCCGGCAGTCGCAGCAGCTCGCGCCGCGCCGTCGAGCGCGTCGAGCACCGCAGCGACGATCCCCGCCGGCTCCGCCATGCGCCCCAGCGCCACCTCGCCGGAGGCGAGCGCGCCAACCACCGGGCCGACGAAGCGCACGCCGCGCTCGCGCAGCGTCGTCACGTGGCCGCGTGTCGCCGGGTGCTCCCACATGCGCGCGTGCATCGCCGGCGCCAGCAGCAGTGGTCGCGGCGAGGCCAGCGCCGTAGTCGTGAGGAAGTCGTCCGCGAGCCCTAGCGCCAGCCGCGCGATGAGGTGCGCCGTCGCCGGCGCTACCACCACCAAGTCCGCCCACTCGCCGGCGGTGAGGTGCGCCTCCTCAGGGCCTCCACCCGGCGCCAGGTAGCCGTCGTCGTAGACGCGGTGGCCGCTGAGCACCTCGAGCGCCAGCGGCGCCACGAACGAGCCCGCGGCGCGGGTGAGCGCGCAGCGCACCTCGCAACCCGCCTCGCGCAACCGCCGCACGAGGTCGGGAGCCTTCACCGCGGCGATGCCGCCGCCGACTCCGAGGAGCACGCGCGGCGCGGCCATCGCCGGTCCTTAGGTCGAGGCGGTGCCTTCGGCGGCCGCGGCCTCGCCCTCGGACACCTCGGGCGCCGGCGCGGGACCGTAGGCCCAGGGCACCAGTCCGCCCTTGAGCTCCTCCATCGCCACGCGCGTCGGCTTCTTGCTCACGCTCTCGACCTTGGGGCGGGCGCCCCGCACCAGCTGCTCGGCGCGGTTGCTGGCGAGGAGGACGAAACGGAACTTGCTGTCGTACTGCTCGAGGGCCTGGTCGAGGTCGAGGGCCCGGTTGGTGACGTGGGGCATGAGGATCTCCGGTCTCAGACTTAGTTCAGTATTTCGCCGTGTTGGTCGAGGCGGCGGGCGGGTCGCTGGCGAAGGCTTGCTCGAAGTCGCACAGGATGGCTTCCGTGCGTTCCTCCATCCGCTCGCGACGGTGACGCCTGGCGATCACGATCGCCGCCAAGGCCTCGCTCGCCCGGGATGCGTCGTCGTTGACGATAGCATATTGGTACAGGCTGTAGCGCTGGACCTCGGCGTACGCCCGCACCTCGCGGCACGACTCCGCGAGCCGCCGCTGCACCGCCTCGGGCTCGTCGAGGCCGCGCCGCTGCAGGCGGTCGCGCAACACGGCGAAGCTCGGCGGCAGGACGAAGATCCCCACCGCTTCGGGGCAGCGGTGCATGACCTGCTCGGCTCCCTGCACCTCGATCTCGAGGATGACGTCCTCGCCGCGCTCGAGCCGCGGGATCACCTCGTCCCAGCTGGTGCCGTAGAGGTTGCGGTTGTACTCGGCGCACTCCAGGAAGCGGCGTGCGTCGACCATGCCCTGGAAGGTGGCGCGGTCGACGAAGTGGTAGTCGACGCCGTCGACCTCGCCGCCGCGCGGCGCGCGCGTGGTGTGACTGACCGAGAAGATGAGGTCGGCGAGGCTGCCGGTGCCGCCGCGCCGCAGCGAGTGGATGAGCGTCGTCTTGCCGGTGCCCGAGGGCGCCGAGAGGATGAAGAGGTCCCCGCGCGGCATCTCGCGCGAGGCTACCACGCACTATTCGACGTTCTGGACCTGCTCGCGGAGCTGTTCGCAGAGGACCTTGGCGTCGAGAACGGTGCGGGCCATCTCGGCGTCGCGGCACTTGGAGCCAACGGTGTTGAGCTCGCGCAGGATCTCTTGGCTGAGGAAGTCGAGGCGCTTGCCGAGGGAGCCGTCGCCGGAGAGCAGCTCGGCGAAGTGCGCGAGGTGGGCGTCGAGGCGGTCGAGCTCCTCCGTCACGTCGCCGCGCTCCACCAGCAGCGCCACCTCCTGGGCGAGGCGGACGTCGTCGACGGCGCGATTATCCTGACCGGGCCGCGACGCCAGCAGCTCCTGCAGGCGTCGCGCGAGGCTCGCGTGCAGCTCGTCGCGCACCGCCGGCGCTCGCGCGCGCAGCCGCGCCGCCGCTTGCGTCAGCTCGGCGAGCCGCTCGCCGAGGATGCGGGCCAGCTGCTCGCCTTCCTGCTCGCGCGCTTCCACCAGCTGCAGCAGCGCCGTGTGCGCGGCGGCCAGGGCCAGCGACCGCTCTTCCTCCCCCACCTGGTCGGCCGCGAGCCGCTCCGACACCACCTCCGGCAGCCGCAGCAGGTCACCGAGCGTCAGCTCCGAGGCGACGTGACTGC
>DATNCU010000698.1:0-3381 GCA_035607145.1 Thermoanaerobaculia bacterium | reverse complement strand
ACCCTCTCCACGCTCACCATCGGGCAGAGCGCGGTGATCGCCGAGCGCACCGGCATCCTCACCGTCGGCGACCTGCGGGCGCGCGACATCGCCGCCGGCGGCCACGGCGCGCCGCTCGTCGCCTACGCCGACTGGGTGCTGCTCGGCGACGCGCGGCTCGGCCGCTGCGTGCAGAACGTCGGCGGGATCGGCAACGTCACCTACCTGCCGCCGGGAGGAGAGCGCAACGATGTCATCGCCTTCGACACCGGTCCGGGCAACATGGTCATCGACGCGGTCACCGAGGCGGTCACGGGCGGCCGCCTGCGCTTCGACCGCGACGGCGAGCTGGCCGCGGCGGGGCGAGTGCACGCCGAGCTGCTCGCGCGCTGGCTGGACGATCCGTACTTCGCGCTGCCGCCGCCGAAGACTACCGGCCGCGAGCTGTTCGGGCTGCCTTTCATTCGGCGCGTGCTCACGGATGGCGCGGCGGCAACGGTGGCCGGCGCCGACCTGGTGGCCACAGTCACCGCGCTCACCGCCGAGAGCATCGCCCGCGCCTACCGCGACTTCGTGGCGCCGCGCGGCCCGGTCGACGAGATCATCGTCGGCGGCGGCGGCGCCCGCAACCCGACGCTGCTCGCGATGCTTCGCGAGCGAGTGAACGGCGTGCCGGTGCTCACCCACGAAGAGCGCGGCCTCGACAGCCGCGCCAAGGAAGCCGTGGCCATCGCGCTCATCGCCAACGACGCGCTGGTAGGCCTCGACACCAACATGCCGGGCGCTACCGGCGGCCGGCCGACGGTGCTGGGCAAACTCAATCTGTGAGCATGGCGAGCGGCGAGAGCGAGGAGCCGGCGCTGCGATGAGCGATTCGCCCCCGGCGCGTCGCCAGGCCCTATATGGTCGCGCCTTCGTCGACGGTGCGGTGCGCGACGCAGTGACGGTGGAGATCGAGGGGCCGCGCGTCGCGGCCGTGCGAGTGGGCGAGCCGCCGCCCGCCGGCTCCGAACAGATCGCCGGCATTCTCGTGCCGGGCTTCGTCGACCTCCACGTCCACGGCGGCGCCGGCGCCGACTTCATGGACGGCACCGTCGAGGCTGCCCGCCGGGTCTGCGCCTTCCACGCGCGCCACGGCACGGTGGCGCTGGCGGCGACGACGCTGTCGGCCGGCCGCGCCGAGATCACCGCCGCCATCACCGCCGCCGCTGCGGTGGCGGACGACCCGCGCCCGGAAGAGGCGCGAGTGGCCGGCATCCACCTCGAGGGGCCGTACCTCAGTCCCGCCAAAGCGGGCGCCCAGGATCCCGCCGCGTTGCGCGCCGTCGACCGCGACGAGGTGGCGGAGTGGCTGAGCGCTGCCGGCGACCTGCCGGTGACGATGACGGTGGCGCCGGAGGTCCCCGGTGTGCTCGAGCTCATCGCGCGGCTCGCGGGCCGGGTCACCTTCTCGCTTGGCCACACTGACGCCGATGAAACGTTGACCCACCGCGCCCTCACCGCCGGTGCCCGACGCTTCACCCACCTCTGGAACGCGATGCCGTCGCTGCACCACCGCCACCCCGGCGCCGTGGGCGCGGCGCTCGCGTCCGACGCCACCCTCGAGCTCATTGCCGACGGCCTCCACGTACATCCGCTGCTGCTCGCCGCCACCGCGCGCGCGGCACCGCGCCGCGTCGCGCTGATCACCGACGCCATGCGCGCCGCCGGCATGCCCCAAGGCCGTTACGCCCTGGCGGGTTTGGACGTCGAAGTGCGCGACGGCAGCGCCCGGCTGGCAAACGGCTCCTTGGCCGGCAGCCTGCTCACCATGGATGCCGCCGTCCGCACGATGGTGCTCGAGGCCGGCGTGCGACTCGACCAAGCCCTGCCGCTCGCCAGCGAGGTCCCGGCATCTGCGCTCGGCCTGGCCGCCAAAGGCCGCATCGTCCCTGGCGCCGATGCCGACCTCGTCGAGCTCGATGGCGAGCTGCGCGCCGCGCGTACCTGGATCGCGGGCGTCGCGGTGCCCGCCTAGAGCAACTTCCCGCGCAGCAGGAACGACGCGACGGTGAAGTAGATGACCAGCCCGGTGACGTCGACCAGCGTCGCCACGAAGGGCGCCGACGAGGTGGCCGGGTCGGCGCCCAGCTTCTTGAGCAGCAGCGGGAACATCGAGCCGACCAGCGTGCCCCACAGCACGACGCCCAGCAGCGTCGCGGCGACGGTGAGGGCGATCATCAACCAGTGCGGTCCGTAGACGTTGGAGAACGCGGACCACACTGCGATTCTCAGAAAGCCGATCGCCCCGAGGATCGTCCCGAGCGCTACGCCCGCCATGACCTCGCGCCGAGCGATCGACCACCAGTCGAGCAGAGTCACCTCGCCGAGCGCCAACGCGCGGATGATCAGCGTCGCCGCCTGCGAGCCGGAGTTGCCGCCGCTGCTGATGATGAGCGGTACGAACAACGCCAGCACCACGGCCCGTGCGATCTCCGCTTCGAAGAAGGCCATCGCGGTGGCGGTGAGCATCTCGCCAAGGAAGAGGACGATGAGCCATGTCGCCCGCTTCCGCACCAGCGTCGACAGCCCTACGGCCAGGTAGGGTTCTTCGAGCGCCTCACTGCCGCCCAGCTTCTGGATGTCCTCGGTCGCTTCTTCCTCGGCGACGTCGAGCACGTCGTCGACGGTGACGATACCCACCAGCACTCCCGCGGAGTCGACCACCGGCAGCGCCGTGCGGTCGTAGCGGCGGAAGGCGGCGACCGCGGTCTCCTGGTCGTCGGTGGCGTTGAGCACCACGAATTCGCCATCCATGAGGTCGCCCACGCGCTTGTCGGCGTCGGCGAGCAGCACCTCGCGGATGCGGACGTCGTCGAGGAGCTTGCCCCCCTCGTCGACGACGTAGAGCACGTTGAGCGTCTCCGAGTCGCTGCCGAACTTGCGCACGTGGGCGAGGACCTGGTCCATTGCCCAGCCTTGGCGCACCGCCACGTAGTCCGGCGTCATCAGGCGGCCGATCGAATCCTCCGGATAGCCGAGAAGCGACCGCGCGACGGCGCGCTCTGACGGCGAGAGCAGGTTGAGCAGCCGCGCCGTGACCTGGCCCGGCAGCTCCTCCAGGAATGCCGTGCGGTCGTCCGGCCGCACGTCGTCGAGCACGCGCGCCACCTGCTCGTCGCCGAGGCCCTTGAGCAGCTCTTCCTGTGCCTCGAAGGGGAGGTACTCGAAGGTCTCGGCGGCGAGCTCGCGCGGCAGCAGCCGGAAGAGCACGGCGCGGTCCTCGGGGCTGCTGTCGGCGAGCAGCTCGGCGAGGTCGGGCACCGGCAGCTCGAGTAGGAACTCGCGCAGCTCGTTGAAGTTGCGATTGCGAATGAGCTCGGCGACGTCGGGGCGGATGAGGTCGGCGAGCATCGCGCCCGA
>DATNCU010000692.1:0-2841 GCA_035607145.1 Thermoanaerobaculia bacterium | reverse complement strand
CCTTCGCCACCTGCTCGCCGTAGAGGTGGTCGACGAGGTACAGCGCCGCGTCGTAGCTGCGGGCGCCGCCGACCGAGGTGAGGACCGGGCCGTCGTGGACGAAGCTGACGCCGCGGCGCAGCTCGAGCTTGGGGAACATCTGCGCGAAGCGGTCCTGGTCGCCGGGGTAGGTGGTGGCGAGGCGCCCCTGCAGCAGTCCCGCGCGGGCGAGCAGGAAAGCGCCGTCGCACAGCGACACCACGTAGCGCGCCGACTTGCCGGTCTTGGTGAGCCAGGCGATCAGCGCCTCGTTGCCGAGATCGCTGTCCATATTGTGCTCGCCCGACGGCACGACGAGGATGTCGACCGCCGGCGCGTCGGCGAAGCCGTAGCGGGCGTCGATCACCAGGCCTTCTGCGGTCTTCACCGTGCCGCAGTCGGGCGAGATGGTGAAGGTGTCGATGCCCGGCCGGGTGTGCGAGACCGTGTGCTGGAGGATGTCGTAGGGCGCCACCAGCTCGGTGCCGTAGACGCCGTCGAGCACGAGGAAGCCGGCGCGCAGCGGGCGATCGCGTGGCAGGTCGGCGGGCGGCGGCACGCGCGGCAGCCCCGGAGCGGCCGGCGCGGCGGCAGAGGTTGCGGGCGCCGCGGCTGCCGCGGGAGTCGCGGCGTTCTGGGCGGCGAGGGCGCCGGCAAGGAGGATCGCCGCAACGGCCGCAATCGTCCCCGACACGAACCGCGCCGATCTCATACCGGCTCCAGCTCGAAGACCCGATAGCCGGAGTCCCGCATGCCGATGCGCCGATAGACCTCCTGCGCGCCGACGTTGTGCTCGTCGACGTAGAGGCGTACCGCGCGGGCGCCGTTCTCGCGAGCGATCTCCAGCGCGCGCTCCCACAGCGCGCGGAAGACGCCGCGGTCGCGCGCCTCGACCGCCACGTAAACGCTTTGCAGCCAGTAGATCGGCCCGTTGCGCCAGTCGCTCCACTCCACCGTCAGCATCAACTGGCCGACGAGGCGGCCGGCGGACTCGGCGACGACGTAGACGCCTTTCGACGCGTCGTGGAGGAGCGCCTCGACCCCCGCACGGACCGTCGCGGGATCGAGCGCGAGCCCTTCGCTCTCCTGCGCCAGGAGGACGTTGAAGTCTGCGATGGTGGCCGCGTCGGCGGGCCGGCCGGGGCGAATCTCGAGCGAAGTGGCGACCGACATGCGGGCGCGCATGTTGTCACGCGAGGTTTGATCGATGTTGCGGATGGGGGCTTGACAGCCCGCGCGGAGCGGGAGCATCATGGGCGAAAAAGAGGCGTAACCATGCTCCTGCGACGCAAGACCGTGAAGCCCGTCCCCGACCTCCAGGCCGCCGCCGACGCCGCCGCCTGGCGCCTGCTCCTCCGCCGCCGGCCGGAGATGGCCGAACGCATCCGCCTGGCGCTCGCCGCCGGCAAGCCCTGGCAAGGCGTCGTCGATGCCGCCGCGCAGCCGACCACGGCGGGCCTGCTCAAAGACCCGGCGTGGCCGCGCCTGCGGCTGCTGCTGCCCTGCGCCGTCGCCGGCTGCGCACGCTCGCTGGGCCTGCTGGCGACGGCGCGGCAGAGCGCCTGAGCGGCGACCACTCGTGGCGGTCAGCGCGGCTGGCGCATCTCGCGGGCGAAGGCCTCGAAGGCGGCGAGGTCCTCGCGTGGAGCGCGTAGCGCGACGGCCTGCTCGCGTGCGCGGAGTGCCAGGGCCGCTGCCTGCGGCGGCGTGAGCCTCCGCAAGAAGAGCGCCTCGCGCAGATAGCGCAGGCGCTGCAAGGCATCGTCGCTGGCGCCGCCGTAGCGCTTCGCCTCGGCGAGGAAGAAGGCGACCAGCGGCGCCGGCAGCCGCAGGTCGGCGGGGGCGTCGCGGCGCGTGTACTCGTTGATGTCGCGCTGCCGCCAGGGATCGAAGCGGTCGGTGCCGAAGGTGTCGGTCTCGGCGAGGAAGATCTGCGAGGTCGGCACGACGACGCGCACCGGCGGCCGGGTCGGCGTGCGGATCTGCCACACCGCCACCGTGTGGTTCCAGGTCGGCCAGAAGAGCCCGACGCCGCGCACGCCGAGCGAGCGGGCGAGGAAGGCGAAGACCGCGGAGAGCTCGTCGCACTCCGCCGTCGCGGTGGGAGCGAGCGCCGTCGGCGCGCCGGCGCGCTGCCACTGCTTCCAGATCTCGTCCGAGCGCGGCTCGCGGTTGGTGATCCGCCACTGCAGGTTCCAGAAGCCGGCGTCGCGCGTCGCCTCGTAGAGGAGCCGCACCGCGACGAAGTCGGCATAGGGCAGGCCTGCTTCGGTGAGGCCGTTCTTGCGCAGCAGCGCGGCGTAGCCGGCCTTCATGCCCGCCGTGGGCGCGAGTGTCGTGGTGACGTCGCGCAGGCCGGCGAGCAGGCCGGCGAGGGTCGGCGCTGGCGTTGTGGCGCTGGTCCGCGCCGCCGGCCCGGGGCCGTGACTTGCCGGCGCCTGCGCGCCGCGTAATGGCGCAACGCTCAGTGCCAGGGCGACCGCTAGCCATCCCGCGGCGAGCCGCCACCGGCAGCTGTTGCCGGAACCGCAGCGCAGCGCTCGTTCCACCACCCCAGGATTGTGCCATCGGCAATCGGCAACGCCGGCGGCGCAGCGGTGGCGGAACGATGGCGCGACTCGCGGGCGCAACGGTATGCTGCGCTCGTTCACCGAGGGAGGGTCGTCGCATGCATTCAGCCGGCCGCATCGTGGCCTCGCTGCTCGTGCTCTGCGCTTTCGTCCTCTGCCCGTTCGCGACCGTGGCCGCGGCGCAGCCCGCGCCGGCGGCCACTCCGCCGGCCGCGTCCGCTTCGCCCCCGCCCGCCGGCGCAGCCGCGCCCGT
>DATNCU010000689.1:0-3879 GCA_035607145.1 Thermoanaerobaculia bacterium | reverse complement strand
GGGTGACGGAGACGCTGAAGGCGGCGGAGCGAAAGCTCAGCGCGCGTCGCCGAGCGCTGGTGCGCGTCGCGCGCGACGCCGAGAAGCCGCTGGGGATGGTCACCAAGAGCTCCGCGATGCGGCAGCTGGTGGACCTGGCGTGTCGAGTGGCGAAAGTGGATTCGACCGTCCTCATCACCGGCGAGAGCGGTTCGGGCAAGGAGCGCATCGGCCGCCTCGTCCACGAGGAGTCGACGCGCGCGGCGGGTCCGTTCATCGCCGTCAACTGCGGCGCCATCACCGAGACGCTGCTCGAGAGCGAGCTGTTCGGGCACGCGCGTGGCGCCTTCACCGGCGCCACCCAGGATCGCCCCGGCCTGTTCGAGGCCGCCAACGGCGGCACGCTGCTGCTCGACGAGGTGGGCGAGGTCTCGCCGGGCATGCAGGTCAAGCTGCTGCGGGTGCTGCAGGAGCGGGAGGTCCGCCGGGTGGGCGAGAACCGGAGCCGGCGGGTCGACGTGCGGGTGGTGGCGGCGACCAACCGCGACCTCGCCCACGGCGTCGCCGGCGGTGCCTTTCGCCAGGACCTCTACTACCGGCTCAAGGTAGTCGAGCTGCACGTGCCGCCGCTGCGCGAGCGCCGCGACGACGTCCTGCCGCTGGCCCGGGTGCTGCTCGCCGACGCGACACTGCGGATGAAGCGCAAGATCGCGGGGCTGGCGCCCGCCGCCGCCGATCAGCTGCTGCGCTACGAGTGGCCGGGAAACGTGCGCGAGCTCGAGAACGCCATGGAGCGTGCCGTCGCACTGGCGCGCGGAAGTCGCGTCGACCTCGAAGACCTCCCGGAGGAGATCCGCCAGGCCTTTCCCACGCCCGTGGCCTCCAGCGGGCGAGTCCGGCCGCTCGAAGAGGTCGAGAAGGAGTACATCCTCGCGGCGCTCGAGCTCAACGCCGGCAACCAGACGCGCACCGCCGAGCAGCTGCGCATCGGCTCGGCGACGCTGTACCGGCGGCTCAAGAGCTATGGCTTGATCGCCGCCAAGCGAGCGGCGCGGGAGCCATCTCCTGCTGGCGGCTGAGCGGGCTGCAAGCTCATGCCCGGAGTGGGGGCTCCGCGGCTCAGGGCCGCATGAGGACAGGAGTCCCCGGTTTCACCAGGCCCGCCACCGTCATCGCGTCCCAGTTGGTCAGGCGCACACAGCCGTGCGAGGCCGTGCGGCCGATCGCTCGCGGCTCGGGCGTCCCATGCAGCCCATAGTGCGGCTTGTCGAGGTCGATCCAGACGACGCCGACCGGGCTGTTCGGGCCCGGAGGGATCGTTGCCTTGACGTCGGTCGCCTCGGAATCCCAGAACAGGTCGGGGTTGTAGCGGTACGTGGGGTCGCGAGCCACGCCCTTGACCTTCCAGTCGCCGATCGGCAGCGGGTCGTGCGCGCTGCCGGAGGTGACGGGCGCGAAGAACAGCACCTTGCCGTCCCGGTCGACGGTCAGCGTGCCGGCCTTCCTGGAGACCACTACCCGTATGTCGTCGCTCGAGGCCTCCCCGCCCCCCGGCTGGAGGCGCGTGTTCGGCACCTTGACCTCGTCGCCCGCCGCGAAGCTTGCGCCCGGATTGAGCCGGCGGAGGAAGTCGGGAGCGGCATGAAATCTCTCGCCGAGCATCTCCAGAATCGAGGTGTAACCGAGCCGCTCGAGCTTCGCCTTGTCCTCCATGCTCTCCGGAATCGTCGCCAGGTATGGACCGTCCGCGTCGTCGGCGGTGATCGTGTAGCCCACCAAGGTCGCGCCGGCGGAGGCGGTCCACAGGCTCTTCCAGGTCTCGGCGTTCAGCTTGCCGGTCGCGGGAAGCGACCGCGAGCTCTGGAACGCTGCTAACGCCTTGCGCGTGTTCGCGCCGCCGCGGCCGTCGATCTCTCCGGGCGAGAAAGAGGACCGATCGAGCGCCACCTGCAGGTCGGCGTCCGTCGGCTTCACCGGCACGGTTGCGGCCGGCTCCGATGGGTCGGGAGGCACCGCGGTGCTGGGCTCTGACTGAGGCGGTGACTGAGCCGGTGCCTGGTCTTGCGGTGGATCGCCCGCCTGCGGGTTGGCCCCTAGTGCCGCAACGGAAATCGACGCCGACAGCACCAACGTCAGCGCGAGTCGCTCGAGATTGATTTGCAACATTTTTTTCCAAGGTGCAAGACGCGAGCCGGCTGAGGGCGCTGCTCCCGAGCCCGCCAGGCAGGTGCACGAGATCGCGCTGGGGCCGCTAGTCGCTGGCGTCCGGCGCAGGCACCGTCACCCACCGCGCGGCGAGCAGCAACGCGCCCATCGCCAGGTAGCCCACCGCGTGCTCGAGTGCGGGCACCAGCGCCACGGCGGTGTCGGCGGGGGTGAAGCGATAGGCGTGGATGAGGCCGGCGGCGGAAAGTGCAGCGCCGGCGAAGCACCACAGTGCCGCGCGACCGAAGCGCTGGTCGATCACCTCGGCGACGGCGGCGGCGAGCAGCATCGAGGTCAAGATGAAGCCCTGCTCGAGCGCGAAGATGCCGTGGCCCCAGGTGTCGGAGACGGCGAGCTTGGCGATGAGGTCGGGCCCGAACGGCTCGCCGCCGGGCGTCCCCATGCCGGCGGTGCGCAGCCCGTTCTTGAGCAGCAGCGCTCCCCACGCGGCGACTCCCGGCAGCAACCCGACGACGACCGCCGGCGCGTGGCGCGTCGGCGTCGCCGCGAACGCCTGCGCGGTGATGACGATGCCGATCCACAGCACGATCGCCATGCCGGCGTCGATCGGCACCGCCCAGGCGATCCACGCCAGCGTGCCCGACAGGCAGACGACGGTGAAGAAGGCGGCGTTGAGCACCGAGTAGCCGGCCCGCGCGCCCATCGCCTTCCACCCCGGGTGGCCGATGTAGATGGTGGTCGGGAAGCAGGAGCCGAAGAGCGCGGCGGCGAGCGTGCCGACGCCGTTGGCGGCGAGCGACGGCCGAGTGGGGAACGCGTCCCCCGCGGCCTCCGCCGACTCGACGTTCTGCAGGGAGCCGATGAGGTTGAACAGGCCCATCGGGAGGATCACCGACAGGTAGACCAGCCAGTTCGACGACAGCGCCGCCACCAGGTCGCCGACCACCGGCACCGGCAGGTAGAGCGCGAGCCCCGTCGTCGGCCGCGCGCCCACCGGCGCGATCCCCTGCATCCAGGCGAGCAGGGTGCCGAGGAGCACCGCCACCAGCCCGCCCGGCAGGCCGCCCTTGAACCGCCGGCGGCCGAAGTAGACGAGGAAGACGATCGCCAGCGTCGAGAGCCCCACCAGCGGCCGCGCGTAGGCGCGGAAGAGGAAGCCGATCGAGATGAAGGTGAGCGCGATGCCGGCGAGGGTGCCGAGCAGCGCCGCCCGCGGCGTCGCGCGGCGGATGCGCTCCGCGTAGAGCGCGCCGGTGAGCTCGATGAGGCCCGAGCCGACGCAGGCCGCGAGCCCGGCGCGCCAAGCGACGAGCACCGGGTCGGCGGCGCCGGCGGCCTCCGCCGCGAGCTTCGCCGGCAGCATGACGAGGAAGACGTAAGCGAACAGCGAGACGGTGTTGATGCCGTAGGGCAGGGCGCAGACGTCGCTCCGCCCGGTAGCCCGCCCGAGCGCCATCGCCTGCCGCGCGTAGAAGAGGTTGCCGACCACCAGCGACACCGCGGCGCCGGGGAGGATGCGGCCGTAGACCAGCTCGGCCGGGAAGCCGAGCACCGTGCGGCACAGCGCGTCGATCAGCAGCAGCTGGACGAGGTTGTCGATCGCCAGCCCGAAGAACCCGTCCACGTCGCCGCGCACGAACCAGCGCATCGGATCCCCTTTTCAGCTTGGGTGACGGCGCATTCTGTCGCGCTGCGGCCCGGTCCGCGCCGAGGCGCGCCGGCCTTCGGCCCACT